>PMIX01000254.1:56385-60135 GCA_003158395.1 Myxococcales bacterium
TTGTCGAAGCCCGGGGACAATTGCAACGCGGACGGATCGTCGATGGTATTCACTGTTTCCGCGTCGACGCTCCCATCGTCGCGGAGATACCCACCCCGCTTCAATTCCGCCCGCAAGCTGCCGCCCTGGGGATAGACGGCGAAGTCCCCTGCCTCTACCTTGGGATTGTAGCAGGTGGCGAAGTACCCGCCTTCTGTCCCGTCCGGGGTGCGCGTCCTGACCCACAAGGTTTCGATAGTTCTCTTGGCTCTCTCGAAGCGCGTCCGACAGTCCGCGATCGTGGCGCGCAGGGAGCTGCGCTTCGCCTCGGTCGCCGCCCTGGCGAGCATCATCTCCGCCATCCGGACGATGGACTCGTATCCGGCCAAGGCCAGGCTGGCGCTGTAGGAGTCGTAGCCGAACAGCTTGATGTTATCGAAGGTGTTCTTGACTTCACCGGGGTTGCCTTCGGGGATGCCGTCGCCGTCCCGGTCCAGGCCAATCCAGTAGTTGAATCCGGTCTGCAGGGTCTCCCAGTTCTTAGCGACAAACTCGGTATCGTTCGTGAACTTGGCATTGCGGGCCACCCGCTGGGCCAACTTGGGGAACAGGTCCACCCAGTAGTTGGTGTTGAACCAGTCGTACTCGCTAACGTTGCCGCGCATGGGATTGCCCGCGGTCAAACGCCCCACGTCGTGGCTGACGCTGCCCTTGAGCTTCTTCGGCCCCTTGATGTGGGTCAACGAGCGGCCGTTGTAGCCTTTCTTGCCGTCGCCTACGTCCGCCTCGTATTCCAAGTACTCGAAGCGGGCGGCCTTATCGCCGTCCAGGGGCTTGCCTGCGTCGACGAGCGCCTTCAGTTTCTTCCACTCCTCGAGCTCCACCCGCATTTGGGCGCTGGCAGCGTGCCAGTGGAAATAGACTTCCGTATCGTCCTGGTCGCCAATCGAATCAATGAACTTTTGGCAGATGGCCTTCTCTTTCTCAGGGAACACCATCAACAGCAACTGGGAGTACCAGTCCACGTCGGCCGAATTGAGGAAGGGATAGTCGAAGCACTCCAGAAATTCCGCCAATCCGCCCTCAATCCACACGGCTGCGTTGGACAAGAGATAAGAGAGCTCGTTCGTCAGCAGGTTGACCACGCGTGTGGCCGCCGGCCGGTCGTTGGCGTAACCGAAGTCGCTGCGGACGATGTCGAACACCCGGGACTGGATTGCCTCGGTTCGATCGATCCAATTCGCGTGTTCCGCCAAGGCCCATTCAGTCATTGCAACGGCCCGCATTTTTTCGTTCGTGAACCTCTTCGTATAGGCTCGATCGAACGACTTGCCATCGACGTACTTCTGTTTCGGGAAGTCCATGACGGTGGCGAAGGGGATCTTCTCCCGTCCGTTGGCCGGGAGCTTCACGGTAACGGCGATGGCCGCTCCGCACTCGAAGGTCGGTTCGGGGGATTTGTGGGCCGTGAACCGGCCCTGCAGGTCCACCAGCAGGTCGGTCTTGTAGGCCGCCGTCCGGAACCCGGGCTGGACATCAATATCGACGCCGTCCATTTTGGGCACGGCGATGACCATCCGGTCGCCGGTTTTCTTGCTGCCCATGACGACGCCTCTCATGGTGGCGGATTGGTATTCCTCGTGAACCAGTTCTTCCGTCGCGCCCTGCCCGCTGAAGGCATTGTCTTGCTCGGCGCGGAGTTTCTTTTCCGTGAGGTTCACCAGAGAGGGCCGCGGGATCACCAACGTCACCGTCCGCTCCTCATCGGTGGGGTTGTCGAGCTCAAACACGTCCACCGTGGCCGGCACGGACACGTCGTCCTCATTCCCCGATAATTCTGGGGAAATCGTGGTCCGCGCTACGCGAACGCCTTCCAGCTCGTACCGGGAAATCATGCTGGGCGGGGCCAAGGTCACCGACACATCCTCATCGGCGATGGAATCGGGATAGGCCTGGGGCTCCTCGCCTTTCTCATCCTCGTCCTCACGCTTGAGGTTGGTGAGGAGACGGGTTTGGGTCTTGCCCGCCTGGGTGACGCCAATCATGGGGGTCGAGGCAAAGCGCATCCGCTTTCCGAACCGGATGGAACGTCCGGCGTCCAGGAGGTGGTTCACTTGGCCGAACGGAGAGACTCCAGTCGCCAACGTGGGCGCTCCGGTCACCACCCCGGTCGGAGGGAAATCCAGTGTGGCCGACAACCCTTGAGCGTGGACCAGCATTCTCCTGAACAGATAAATCACTTTGGCCAGCTCCCCGCCGATGGTGTGGAGCTCGTGCCTCTTGAGTGGGCCGGGGTCCTGCGCCGCCACGGCGGCGGCCCGGCGGGACTCGCTCTCTTGCGCCATCTTCTCGATGAGGGGAACGGCGGGCTTGCTGCCGAGTTTCACGACGATCNNGACGATCTGAACTTCGTTCTTTCCCGAGAGCAAAGTGGTGGGCACGACATTTCCTGCCACTTCCTTGCCGTCGATGATTGTGACCGTGTTTGCTCCATCACCGCGCTCGACCCGGATGTGGCATGCCACGCCCCGGAACACCCGGGTGGCTGTGTAGCCCGGCCAGTTTTCGGGGATGCAGGGGTCGATCATCAACCCTTGGTAGGTCGGACGGATACCCAGGATGTTCTTGGTCGTGGCCTGGTTGACCCAGGAAACGGTTCCCGACAGCCAGGGGTTCCGGGCCAAACCGAATTGAGGGTGCTCGTCGCTGGCCATGTTCTGGACGAACACATCCGGCTGACATTCGTAGGTCTTCGTGTCTTGCTTGAGGGGATTGATTCGGTCGATGATCTGCACCGCCCGTTCGCCGTGGCCCAACATCGTTTCGGCGATGGCCGCCCACGGGTTGGGATGCAGGAAGATGCCCGCGTTCTCCTTGAGGCCCGGCGTGTAGGTCGACGCGCTGATGCCCGGCTGCGTTTTTTTATACGCCGGTGTCATGACCTTGATGCCGTGTTTTGTGTCCAGTTTCGCTTGGACGGATTTCATGGCCCGGGCGGCCCGGTCCGGCGACGCGAAGCCCGACATGACGGCCCACGCCTGGGTGTACAGGTAGATCTGTCCCTCCTCGTTCTTCTTCGAACCCACCGGGTTTCCGTCTTTGTCGATGTAGCTGACGTACCACTCGCCGTCCCAGGCGTGCTTGTTCACGTTCCTCTTGATCCGGTCGTATTCCTCGACGTAGTCCTGGGCGGATTTCACATCCCCTAGAACGTCCATCAGTTCCTGCATCTCCAGCAGGGCCTTGCCGTACAGGCAGGCGCTGAACACGGATTCCGATCCCTCCATGTTGAAGGCGTCGTTCCAATCGGCCCAACCCAGCTTGGGCAGGCCGTGCCGCCCCAGGTTGCCGGGCGTGAAGGCCAGGGCACGGTGCAAGTGCTGCAGAACAGTGCCGGATTTCTTCTCGCCCGCGCCCTCGTCGTAGTAGCCGATGATCTTGTTCAGGAAGGCGGTGTCGCCGGATTCCTTCACGTATTCGACGACCGCTAAGACGTTCCAGAGGTGGTCATCGCTGTAAAAATCCTGCTCCGAGCCGGCCTGGCCCTCGCCAATCGACGCCTTCATGGTGAGAGGATTGAACTGGTGCATGGAGGATCCGTCGAAGCGCTGAACGGAGAGGAGCTTTTCGATCATTTCTCGCGCCTTGTCCGGCATGTACGGCAGGACGCCCATCAAGTCCTGGTTGGTGTCGCGGACGCCGATGCCTCGGTCGCCGCCGTAGCCGAGCTGGTTCAGAGACAGGTACCGGGACCAGAAGAAGGTCGCGTGG
>PMIX01000169.1 GCA_003158395.1 Myxococcales bacterium
TGCGCGTGGGTGAGCTGGAGATGGGCAACGTGAGCGCGCTCGATTCCACGGTTCAGATGATCAATGCGCAACGCCAGTTCGACATGGCCATGCAGGCCATCCAGACCTATCGAAAGATGGACGACCGCGCCACCCAGGTGGGGTTGGTCAAATGAAGGAAATCCACTAGGGGGAGCCCATGCTGCGATCGCTTTACACCGCCGCCACTGGAATGGATGCCCAGCAGACCAAGTTGGACGTCATCGCCAACAACCTGGCCAACGCGAGCACGACCGGCTTCAAGAAAACGCGCGCCGATTTTCAGGATCTCTTGTCAGAAACCATTCGCGCAGCCACCCCGCCCAACGCGCAGGGGGGCAGCCAGCCGACGGCGCTGCAGGTGGGTTTGGGCGTCCGCACTGCCTCCACCTCGCGCGCATTCGCCCAGGGTGACATGATCAACACCAAGAACCCGCTCGACTTGGCCATTGAGGGCGGTGGCTTCTTCCGCATCCAGCGCGCAAATGGCGATATGGCCTACACACGCGATGGCAGTTTCCGGCTGGATGCCACCGGCCGCGTGGTCACGCAGTTGGGCGAGGTGGTGGAACCGGGCATCACCATTCCGCCTGATGCGACCAACATCACCGTGAACTCAGACGGGACCGTGCAGGCCAAGCTTCCCAACCGCACCGACATGTCCACCATCGCCAACATCCAGATAGCCACCTTCGCCAATCCGGGTGGACTGGAAGCCATCGGCAACAACCTGTTCCTCGCCACCGCCTCCAGCGGCGATCCCATCGTGGTCAAGCCCGGGGATCAGGGCACGGGCAGCCTCTCACAAGGCAACCTGGAAGGATCGAACGTGTCCGCTGTCGAGGAAATGATCAACATGATCACCACCCAGCGCAACTACGAGCTGAATTCCAAGATCGTGGAATCAGCGGACGAGATGCTGCAGAAACTGAGCCAGCTTCGCTAGAGACGTCATGAATCCCCATCTTTCCCTCGCTCTCCTCTTTGCCACGGCGGCCGCGTTTCATCCCACCGGCGGCGCCAAACTCCCCCTCGAGGTGAGCGAGGTTCTTTCCCGAGCGCTCGCCGTCCCAGGCGCCCGCATCGTGCCAGTCGACTGGGCACCCCACTTGCCCGCAGGCTGCCAGCTGCGCCAGGCGGTGCTGGGCGGGGCGATCACCGGATCGGGCCGCCTGCCGGTGAAGCTCTACGGGCAAGGTTGCTTGGGTTGGGGCTGGGTCCGTTTCGAGGTGTGGGCGCCCAGCGCCTTCACCACCCGGCCGGTGCGCGCAGGCGAGCGGCTACAACCGGCGCTGGCTGTCGAGGATCGCGAGATCAGAAGCGGCCGTACGGGCGTTGTGCCACCTCCCGGTGCTCTGGCGGCGCGGGATCTGCCCCGCGGAACCGTGCTGGAGGCATCGCACATCGCCGGCGCAGCGATGGCCTCGGGTGAATCGGTGAAGGTTATTGTCATGAGCGGGCCTCTGGCCATCGAAATGCAGGGCCGGGCAATCTCCTGCGGTGCGGGCCGCACCTGTGCTGTGCTGCCCTCGGGCCGCCACGTGGAGGGCCACCTGGAAGAGGGACGCCTCTTGGTGGATACGCCATGAGGATGGTGTCTATGCCCATGACTCGCGCGATCCTGTTTGCGCTTACTCTGGCGTCCTCCGCGCTGGCCTGCACGCAGGCCCATATCAGCGAGTACACGCCCAAGCGACGCGATTACAAGCTTCCCTCGGAAGGCAAGGGCGACGAGGCGTCGGCCTCTCCGGGCAGCCTGTGGCACGAAGGCCGGCCAGCCTCGCTGCTCTTCACTGACGCCCGCGCTCTGCGGGTCAATGATCTGGTGGTCGTGAAGATCGCCGAACAGGCCAACGCCCAGCGCTCAACCGACACCAATACAAGCCGGAACAGCACCAGCGCAGCCAAGATTGATGCCTTCCTCGGGCTGCTCAAGCACATACCGAAACTGGATCCCAATTTAAACATCGGCGGCAGTTCTACGTCCACCTTTCAGAGCGCGGGCGACACCGCGCGCACCGAGTCCTTGACAGCCACGGTGACTGCCGTGGTCACCAAGGTCCTTTCCAACGGCAACCTCTTCGTTGAGGGCCATCGGGTCATCCTGGTCAATGAGGAGGAGCACCACTTCTACATCTCGGGCGTGGTGCGCCCCATCGACATCGACCAGGACAACAGCGTTCAAAGCTCCATGGTCGCCGAGGCGCAGATTGAATTCGTCGGTCGCGGCGTGCTGTCTGACAACCAAAAGCCGGGCTGGCTGTCGCGCGCCCTCGGCTGGCTATGGCCTTTCTAATGCGTACACGAACCCTATTCCTCACGCTCTTGTTCACGTTGCCCGCGCTGTCCGCGGCCGGCGCCCCGGTGCGCATCAAGGATCTAGTGGATGTGCAGGGCGTGCGTGACAACGCTCTCTTTGGCTATGGCTTGGTGGTGGGGCTGGCAGGCACCGGCGACAGCTACCAGGTCACCTTCACCTCACAATCCATCAGCGGCATGTTGGGCCGCATGGGCATCCGGGTGAATCCGACCGACGTGCGCGTGCGCAACACGGCGGCTGTGATGGTCACCACCGAATTGCCGTCGTTCTCTCGTCCGGGTACCCGAATCGACGTGTCGGTCAGCTCCATGGGCGATGCCCGATCGTTGGCCGGCGGTGTCTTGCTCGTCACGCCTTTGACTGGGCCGGATGGGAAGGTGTATGCGGTGGCGCAGGGGCCGGTGCAGGCGGGAGGGTTCGACGTGATGGCAGCGGGCTCGCACCTGCAGAAGAACCACCCGACCTCGGGCACAGTGCCCGGGGGTGCGACCGTCGAACGCACGGTTTCGCCTGATTTGGAAAAAGTGCCCCTGGCACTCGGGCTACGCCGACCGGACTTCACCACGGCCCTGCGCATCGCCGAAGCGGTGAACAAGTCGCTGAACGAAGAAGCGGCCAAGGCCGACGACCCGGCCTTGGTGCATGTCAAGATTCCGGCGTCCTGGAAGGGTCGTGTGGTTGCGCTGCTGGCGCAATTGGAGGCCCTGGAGGTCGATCCCGATCAGCGGGCGCGCATCGTGGTCAGCGAGCGGACCGGCACGGTCGTGGCCGGACAGGGCGTGCGCATCCGACCGGTGGCCGTAGCCCATGGTGGCCTCTCCATCTCGGTGCGACAGACGCCCTGGGCCTCCCAGCCCGGACCGTTCTCGCAACAAGGAAAGACGGTGTCGGGCAAGACCGCGGCCCTGGATGCTCAGGAGCCAGCAAAACCGGTTGTGGCGCTCCCCGCCACCACCTCGGTCGAGGAACTGGTCAAGGCTTTCAACCTGCTTGGTGTCTCGGCCCGTGATCTGGTGGCTGTGCTGCAGGCCATGAAGGCGGCAGGCGCCATCGACGCGGACCTGGAGGTCATGTAATGGGCCCCGTCCGTGACGCAACCCAGGCTGCGCAGGCGGTGGAGGCTTGCCTGCTGCGCCAGCTCATCGAGGCCAGCGGGGCGTTCAAGAGTAACGGAACGGCCGGCAGTCAAATTCACTCCCAGATGTTCGTGGAAGCCCTGGCTGACGCAGTGGAAAAGGGCGGCGGGATTGGCTTGGCGCACCTCATCGAGAACTCGCTCCCAGCGGCCGGGACGGAAGATCTGGCGCAGACGAACAGCGAACCGACAACAAAAGGAGCACCTGCCCTTAATGCCAATCAAGACCGTGTCGATCTCCCAGTCAGTACTAGGCTGCAGGCCAAGGGGGATTGGCCATGATGATCAAGAACACAACGTCCGTAGGCGCGGTTGACCCCGCAACAAGCAAACCACAAACCGACGCGGCGACTGCGCGGCGTCAAACCGATCGTGTGAGCACGGCGAATGCCGATCAGGCGGCGGCTCTGGTNNCGAGTTGGCCAGCCGGCTGCTGGATGCGGCCGAGGTCGATGCGCGATTGCAGGCCATGCTGAGAGGCTAGACTATGGAAGAGCTGGACCGAGCCGCACAGATACTCGACCGCCTGCGAACGATGCTGGAGGCCGAACTGGAGCAGGCGCGGGGCCAGCGGTTGCTAATCCGCGCGCTCGACACGCAGGGGCTGTTCGAGCGCGCGCGCCAGCGCAGCGCTTTCAATGTGCAACTGGCGCAGCTTGAGCGAGCCTTGGGCGAGACTCTCGATGCTGCGGGCCAGGCGCTCGGTCTCAAGCCGGTCACGTTGGCTGACCTGTGCAAAGCCACACCCGAGGCATCACAACGCCTGGACGCCTGCATGGCGGAGGTGCGTTCCCTGGCCAGCGCCTTGCGCGAGATCGACGCCGTCAACCTCAAGCTGGGCGGGCGCGCCCTCGGTCGTGTGCGCGGCTACTTGGCGGCGGTGGCTCCCCGAACCGTTGCCTATGACCGACGAGGCGCGAGTCGCCCGATGGATGATCTCTCAACCGCCTGTCAGGTGGCCTAACCCATGGATCTTGTCAGCCTTCTCAGCAACACGGCCAACGGCCTTTCGGCCATACAGGCCAAGGCAGCCACCACCAGCAACAACATCGCCAACGCGAACACGCCAGGCTACGCCCGCCAGCAGGCAAACCTGGCCGAAGCTACCCCCAGCGCGTTGGGCGGCAACCGTGGCTACATCGGCGGCGGGGTCTACCTGCTTAATGTCACGCAGACCCGCGACCAGTTCGTCGAATCGCAGCTCCCCTCGGCCTTTTCTAACTCATCCAGCTCGACGGCCGAATCTGATGCCCTAGCCGGGGTTACCACATTCAACAACGGCACCGACGGCGATCTGACCGACGCCATGAGCGCTTTCTACTCCTCCCTGACCGC
>PMIX01000133.1 GCA_003158395.1 Myxococcales bacterium
CGCGGGCGAATACTACACCCCGCGGGCCGTGACCCAGTTCATCGTGGACATGGTCGATCCCAAGCTGGGCGAAACCGTTCTGGACCCCGCGTGCGGCACGGGCGGCTTCCTGGTCTGCGCCATCGAGCACGTGCGCAAGCAGTACGTGAAAAGCGCCGCGCAAGAGGCGAGGCTGCAGGAAAGCATCCGCGGCATCGAGAAGAAGCCCATGCCGCACCTGCTGTGCACGACCAACATGATCCTGCACGAGATCGAGGTGCCATCCAACATCCGCCACGACAACGCCCTGGTCCGTCCCCTGCGCGACTACGGCCCCAAGGATCGCGTGGACGTGATCGTCACCAATCCACCCTTTGGCGGCATGGAAGAAGACGGTGTGGAAAACAGTTTCCCGCAGACCTTCCGCACCCGCGAAACCGCCGATCTATTTCTGGTGCTGCTGATGACCTTGCTCAAGCCCGGCGGCCGCGCCGCCCTGGTCTTGCCCGACGGGACGCTCTTCGGCGAGGGCGTGAAGACCCGCATCAAGGAAAAGCTGCTGGAAGAGTGCAACCTGCACACCATTGTCCGCCTGCCCAAGGGCGTGTTCAGCCCCTACACCGGCATCAAGACCAACCTACTGTTTTTCGAGAGAGGCACGCCCACCAAAACCGTCTGGTACTACGACCATCCCTATCCAGCCGGCTACAAGAGCTACAGCAAGACCAAGCCCATGCGCATCGACGAGTTCGCGCCCGAGAAGAAGTGGTGGGCCAAGCGCAAGGAAACCGACCAAGCCTGGAAAGTCAGCATTGAGGACATCAAGGCCCGCAGCTACAACCTGGACATCAAGAACCCGCGCGCCGTGGACGATGGGCCGGGCGATCCGGATGAGTTGCTCAAGCAATACAGGGAAGCGGCGGCGGAGGTGGACAAGGTGCGGGAGAAATTGCGAGCAGAGCTGGGGAAAGCCCTGGGAGCAAGTACGTGAAGGACACGGCGCCCTTTCCCTTTGAAGGTCTTGAGATCCTTTTCAAAGCCCAGACGGCAACCTCAGTCCTACGCGAGATCGTCTTCAAGCTGGCCATGATGGGCAGACTGGCCAAACAAGATCCACGAGAAGGCACTGGGGAGGACGCCATTGCGGCCTGCCGGAGTCATCGACAGCGGCTCGTGGCGCGGTGCAAGCTTCGCAATCCAGCGGCCCTGCCGAACGTCTCGCCCGACGAGAGACTTTTCGTGGTTCCCAACACTTGGGCGTGGACGCGCTTCGGTGAGATCGGGGACTGGGGATCAGGCGCAACCCCATCGCGCCACAATAGTGCCTACTATGGTGGCAAGACGCCGTGGCTCAAGTCGGGCGAGTTGAATGACGGCTACGTCGATCAGGCCGAAGAACACGTCACTGATCTCGCACTTCGGGACTGTTCGCTCAGGCTAAACAGTCCTGGCGATGTCCTCATTGCAATGTACGGCGCAACCATCGGGAAGGTTGCACTGCTGCGCACTGTCGCCACGACGAACCAGGCCGTGTGCGCGTGCACATGTTTCGAGGGCATGGACAACGAGTTTCTCCTTCGGCTTCTCCGGGCGTACAAGTCCATCTTCGTGGACCAGGGCGCGGGGGGCGCGCAGCCGAACATCTCCAAAGTGAAAATCGTGGAGACCCCGTGCCCGGTGCCTCCGCTCGCCGAGCAGAAGCGCATCGTGGCGAAGGTCGATCAGCTCATGGCCCTCTGCGACGACCTGGAGGCCAAGCAAACCAAGAAGCGCGACCTCGCCACCCAATCCACCCGCAGCGCCCTGACCGCTCTCACCACCGCCGAGAGCCCCCAAGAATTCACGACCGCCTGGACTCGCGTCCTAGAAACCTGGCCCGTCATCCTCGACCTCCCCGAGAAGGTTGGGGAGGTCAGGAAGGCGGTCTTGGACCTGGCGATAAGGGGTTCGTACTCCAGCAAGCACTCAGGAGGTCCCGACTCTAGGGGCGTTCCCCTGAACGCTGACGATAGCGCTTCTTGTAGCGATCGATACGGATCGTCGGACGAACTCCAAAACATTCCCAAAGACTGGCCCCGACGTTCTTTTCGCGAGATCGTTGCTTTCTCACAGGTTGGTATCGATCGCGGTCGGGCTGAGCAGGGGGCTGGCCGTCGCTTCTCTTACGTCAAGATGAACAACATCACGGCTGACGGGCAATACAACGACAGCGACCTGACGAGGATTGATGCCTCCGACGAGGAAGTCTCTCGATACTCACTTCGCCACGGCGACTTCTTGTTCAACACGCGGAACAGCGCTGAACTTGTCGGGAAGGCTTGTGTCTTCGCGCCAATGTCGAAGGAGCCCCATTTGTTCAACAACAACATTCTGCAGGTCCGCTTTGTGGACGAGGTCGATCCACAATTCGTAGTCTACTGGCTTGGTTCGTCCCCGGGCCGTGCCCTACTGGAGCGTAGGAAGTCCGCGACGACAAACGTCGCTGCGATCTACCAGGGACAATTGATGACCGTTCCTGTTCCGATCCCCACGCTCAGCGAGCAGAAGCGAATCGTCGCCAAGGTCGGTCAGCTCATGTCCATCCTCGACGACCTTGAAGCCAAGCTCCGCAAGCAAGAGGAAACCGCCACCCGCCTGGCCGAGTCCCTGGCCGCCGCCGTGGCCGCATGAGGTGACTATGCCGCGAACCCGGAAGATCGACTGCGAGTGGCACGCGCCTCAGGCCGGGAGGCTGACGGGCGCAACTCGGCTATGTTCTCTGAAGAGAGGTCATGCGCACGCGCTGCGTAACGCTTTTCTCTCCCCTTCCCAAAAGTTTCGATTCCGATACGCTGGACGGTGCATACTAACTAGGCAGACATGAACAACGAAGACGAGAAGCGGGCTCTTGATGCCTTGGAGAATGCCGGAAAGCTGTACCAGCGATATGTCGAGATCGCCCGGGTCGCGCAGATTTCGGTCGAATTGTCTGAGGAAGACCCGACTTCATACGAGCGCTCCTGGGACCACCCGCTGGGGTTGACCGTCGTGACTACTGGCTAGGTGAGGGCCAGGATGCCGTCCTGGAACGAGCTGCTCGAGACGTTGGAGAAGCAGCCTGACGATGTGCATAGGGGCGCATGGCTCACGGCAAAGATACGCGAGGCGCTTGAGGGAATTTCTGCCAGGAGGAAGGGCCGAAACGTAATTCTGTACGCATCAGCATTTCTCCAAAAGCCCGGAGCGCCGCCGACATCGCTTCAGCTGACTCATGAGGAGATCAATGGGTTCATGTCCGTGATGCACGGGATGGACTGGACCAAGGGCCTCACACTGGTTCTCCACACGCCGGGCGGATTGATCAACGCTGCCGAGACGATAGTCGCTTATCTTTGGAGCAAATTCTCTGACATCGAGGTGATTGTTCCAACATTCGCGATGTCAGCCGGCACGATGATCGGCTTGGCTTCAGATCGGATCATCATGGGGAGACAGAGTCAACTAGGTCCCATCGATCCTCAGATGCCCCTTGGCGGTCGACTGGTTTCCGCTCGCGCCGTTGTTGAACAGTTTGAGAGAGCAAAAGCAGAAGTAATGGGCGATCTAACATGCGCACATGTTTGGGCGCCGATACTTCAATCCATGGGCCCCGCTCTGCTGCAAGAGGCGCAGAATGCGCTCGACTTCGGCGAGCAGATGGTCGCCAAGTGGCTGACAACTCGAATGTGTTCGTCGACCGCAAATCCAGCGGAGCAAGCCGCCAAGATTGCTCGCCACTTCAACGATGCCACCGCGCACAAGAGTCACGGTCGGCGAATCGATCGAGCGGAAGCGAGAAGCATCGGGGTCGTAGTTGAAGATCTAGAGGACGATCAGCAACTCCAGGAATGCGTGCTGACGGGCTATCATCTTGTGTCGATTTCTTTCGAGAAGAGCCCGGCATCAAAAATGCTGACCAACAATGCAGGTCGCAGTTGGGTGAAGAATCTTCCCATGGTTCGAATGATGCCCTAACTTTCGGGCGGCTGGCGGCGCATAGCCAACGAGAAGGTGACGGGCGTGACCGCCTCGTTCTGGACCAAGCGTGAGCGCCCGTGCCGAGAGGACGGCAAACTACGCGTGAACCAGCTTCGCCGTCGCGCCTGAACGACGCTTTCGCACGCGCGGCCGCGGACCACCTATCGCCAATGCCTCGTGCGCGGCTTCGATCTCGTCGTCGATGAACTCGGCAGTGACGATCGATTCCAGGATGACGGGGATGGAATGGGTTCACGCCGTCAAGCCGCGGACGCCGCTGAGAGACTATTTCCGACTTTTCCTGCGAGCGTCCCGCTGCGACCTGCGCTTGACCTTATGGCCCTGACGGCCACCGTGGTGCCGCGGGATGTCCGCGGGAAGATTTCCAATGATGTCGCAGTGTCCAGCCTGGCCATCATAATCAAGGCGAACATGGCGAAGGAAATCCCTTCCCAGAAGCCCGTTGAATGGCCTCGGAGTCGGCGGCGTTGTCATGCCGATCATCTCTGAAGTGAAGATGAGAGTGGACGTTCGACTGCCGTCGGTGAGTCCAATCGCGACGCTCAGAAGAAACACGGGGCATTCCTCTGGCACGTGTGAGATTCCGCTCATCTCCTCAAAGCGGATGGGCTCGAGACCAAGCGCTTCGGCTATGCCTCGATCTATGACAGTCTTGTAAGCCCCCGTGTCGATCAACATCTTGACCTGGATAGAGGCGGCTTGTTGAATCTCTTCAGGTGTGGTCCCGGGCCTGCTGAGGGCGACGTTTGCGATCGGCCCATACAGGATCATGGCACCCTTGGAGACGTCGCCCTGGGTATCTCTCCATTCGCAGCGATGTCTCACGCGTGGGTCAGGCCAAACAACACGGCGGCCGTTACCGGGGTTGGGTGAGTCTCCGTAACAGGCGCAATCACATAGCCAGCGCCCGATCCAAATTCCTTGACGGCAGCTTCATAGGCCGCCTTCTCGTCGTCATGAATGCCGCGAACAGCACCATCTTTGAAGACCACCCACTTCCCTCGATGGGTTTCGAGCAACCCCGGAAGCGCGGCGCGAAACCGCTTGGTTTCCTCAAGAACTCTTTCAGACACGGTTGACATGGCCCACCCTTCGATTCCATTCGATGGTACCACGTGGAAGATTTTCGGCACGAACTCGATGGCTATCAAACTGACTCCCTGCCGCCATTGACGCGACCAGCTCCGAGCACAACTGCCCAAGCTCCGAGCGTAGCGGCCTGAGCTCCGAGCACAACGGCGCCGCTCATGGCGCAGAGGAAGCCAGCGCTGGAGGCCATCGCCGCCCCACTCCAGCGAAAGCGCCGCGTGTCGCCCGATATGATGCGAGAGACGCTGCTGCGGCTCTGCCAAGGTTGTTCGTTGAGCCTGGCCCAGCTCGGCAAGCTCACCGGTCGATCGTCGACCACGCCGCGGACCCACTACTTGTCCGCCCTGGTCGAGAAGGGGAAGATGGCCCTCCGACACCCTGGTAACCCCACGCACCCCGACCAGGGGTACAGTGCTGGGCGACATCGACCGCCTCGCGCTCCACCACAGGACGCATCCGAGGCTTCACGCCGCGGGTGTGACGAAACGTGGTCGAGAACCCTAGGGAACGCAGCAACGGAATCCGACGTTGTCGTAAGCCGCGGAGCGGTATGTGGAGCTGAACTGGCTGCACATGGGCATGAGTTCGCTTAGGCGAAAGGAGAAGCCGCGCGCCCTGCAGCCGTCCGCCTGCCCGGCTGACCCGTAGCAGTTGTCTTCCCACTCCGACACATTGCCGATCAGATCGAAGACTCCTGCGTATCCGGGTATCGGAGACTGGCACTCCGGCATGCTAGCCACCGGCAC
>PMIX01000138.1 GCA_003158395.1 Myxococcales bacterium
GGCGGTGGGCGTGCGGGGCGCTGGCCGCACCGATGCGGGCGTGCATGCCGACGGCCAAGTCGCCAGCGTGGAGCTCGCTTCGCGCATCCCCGCGCTGGGGTTCCTCCGCGGCCTCAACTCCAACCTTCCTCGTGACATCGCTGTGCTCGACGTGGCCGACATGCCCGCGGGTTTCAATGCCCGCCGGGCCGCACGCGGCAAGATCTACCGCTACCTAATCTGGAACCACCCGGTGCGGTCACCCCGCCGCGCGCGCGACACTTGGCATGTGTTCGCCCCGCTCGACGTGCATGCCATGCGCGAGGCTGCGACGCTCGTGTGCGGCGAGCATGACTTCCGCGCTTTCCGCGCCTCGGACTGCGAGCGCAAGTCCACCGTGCGGCTGATCCGGCGCTTCGACGTGCGCCGCGAAGGCGCACTATTCACCTGCGAAGTGGAAGGCACGGCCTTTCTCAAAAACATGGTGCGTATCTTGGTTGGCACCCTGGTTGCTGTGGGCCGAGGGAGGATGACGGACGCCACCATTCGCGACCTGCTGGCCCATGGCGACCGCACACGCGCAGGCATGACCGCGCCGGCCTGCGGGCTGACCCTGGCCAAGGTCATCTATTGACCCGATTGCCCGCCGGGTTCCGCGGCCATAGCTGCAATGGCGTCGCGCACGCGCTGGATGAGCGCGGGCCGATCCTCGACGGTGAGCCCGCTTGTGGGGATGGGTTTGCCGATGATGACGGACACCTCCCCGCTCTTCACGCGCAGACTCCCCCGTGGCATGAGTGCGCGCGTGCCGCGCAAGGCGATGGGCACGATGGGCACGCCCGCCTCCATGGCCAGGTGGAAGCCGCCCTTCTTGAAAGCACCCAACTGCCCGTCGCGCGTGCGCGTGCCCTCGGGGAAGATCAGGACCGAATCGCCGCCCCGGATGCGACGGCCGGCATCGTCGATGCTTCGTCGCGCTGCCGCCGCATTCTGCCGGTCGATGAAGATGAAGCGGCCCGCCCACATGACCCAGCCAAACAGCGGGATGCGCGCGAGCTGCTTCTTGGCGATCATGCGAACCCGACGCGGAATCGCCAAGAAAAGAGCCCAGATGTCAATTGTCGAAGCATGGTTGGCCATGAAAACGTAGGGCTGGTGGGATTCCAGGTTGGATCGGTTGTCCACAGAGATGTGCACACCTGCAAAACCCGTAACCCACCCTGACCACCAGCGCGCCAGATCGAGAACCCAATCGCCGCTGGGGTCGCGCAGGCGCATCAGCAGTCCCAGCAGACTGCCAAACGCCGTCACGATCGCGACATGCGGAATCGTGAGCAAGGATCGCAAGAAACGCACGACCGCATGGTATCCTCGCTGGGTGGATTTCCGGAAGACCTACTACGTCCTTCCGAACCTTTTCACGCTGTCCTGCGTTCTGAGCGGGTTTGCGTCCCTCGCCCTGTCGGCCTCGGGTGACAGTGAAGCCAACCTCTACCTGGCCGCCCTGGCCATCTGTTTCGGGTTGCTTTTCGACACCTTCGACGGCCGGGTGGCGCGCCTGACCAAGACACAGACCGACCTGGGCCGGGACCTCGACTCTTTGGCCGATGTCATCACTTTCGGCGCTGCACCGGCTCTCATGATGTACAAGTGGGGTCTCAACCACTTCGGCCTGATGGGTATCTTCATGGCCGGACTCTTCGTATGCGCCGGGGCCATGCGGCTCGCCCGGTTCAATGTCCTGTCCCGGCGAGACCAGGCGGTAGGCCGAGTCAAGCCCGGCAAGTTCATGCTGGGTCTCCCCATTCCGGCCGCAGCCAGCGTGCTGGTTTTCATGGTCATCGTTAGCCACAATGCCGGCTCGTACCAGCTCGTGAGCGAGGGCTCGACGGCGCTCATTGTGCTCGTGCTCTCGGCCCTCATGGTGTCGCGCGTGCGTTTTCGCTCGTTCAAGGAGCTGCGCCTCAACCTAAAGACCGTCGGGATTCTCCTGCTGGTGGTGGGCGCGTGCGCGGCCATCGTCATGGCCGGCCTGGAGAAGGCGTTTATCTTCCTGTTTCTCGTACTGTCCTACGTCGTATTGGGCTTGGCGGAAGAAGTCATCTTCTTTCGCCGGCGGCGCGCGCAGGAACGCAGTGAGCTCCAGGCGTCGGCACCCGAGCCACTGCCGGCGCAGGAAGAGGACGTCCTGCGTGAGCTAGGCGCTTTCGACGGGGAGGACGAGGAGTCAGAGCCGGTCAAGGACCCGATGGCCGGCCCTCGCCACGCCTGAGCGTCCGTTCCCAGATCAATCCTGCTACTCAGGCTTGGCCTGGCCCTTGCCCGCCGGTGCCGACTTGCCACCGTCGTCCACTTCGACCAGGACGCCGTACAAGATTCCGATGAGTGGGCCCAGCAGGGTTGGCACTGACACGAGGGCCTGCCCATCCGTAACGCCCAGTGGTGCGAGGATCTGCGCTGGCGCCTGCATCCCCCCGAGCAGCTTCCGAGCGACCCAGAAGAGGAACATGCACACTGCCAGCCCGAAAACGCCCTTGATGATGGACGTCCAAATGGTTTCCTGCCGCCACGGTGGCTTGCCGCATATGATCCCGACCAGGAAGCCTATCGCACCGTACACAAGCCATGCTGGGGCACCCGCGCCGAAGCCGACACGCGAGGCAGCGAACCCCACGACGGCCCCGACGATGCCGCCCTTCACGAGGCCAAGCAGGACACGAACCATTACCCCAGTATACTCAGTTCTTGGCAACGGCGGGCGGCAAGACGCGCAAGGCCGCCAGGCGNNTGCAGGTGCGGGCCGGTGGACAGCCCGGTGGTTCCCACGTAGCCGATGACCTCTTTCTGCTGAACCTGCTTGCCTGGCTGCAGGCCCTTGGCGAAGCGGGAAAGATGGTAGTAGCGCGTCTGGAGCCCGTTCCCGTGGTTGATCACCACGGTGTTGCCCGAGCCCGGCTTCATGCCGACTTCAACCGTTTTGCCTCCTGCGGTAGCCCATACCGGCGTTCCAACCGGCGCCGCGTAGTCGATGCCCAGGTGGGCTTTCATGCGGTGCAAGATTGGGTGAAATCGGTGCCGGTCGAACTTCGAACTGATGCGTACGAAGCGCAAGGGGGTCTTAAGCATGCTCTTGGCCAAAGCCTGGCCCTTTTCGTCGTAGTAGTGCCCTCGGCCTCGCTGCCCCGAAGGATTCCAATAGAACCCTCGCCATGTGCCACCCTTGCCGCCGTACTCCGCGGCAAGCAGGCTGCCGTACTTGTAGAACTGGCCGCCCAGGTATTGCTTTTCCACCACGACCTTCCAGTGATCGCCAGGGTGCGTGTCGATGTAGAAGTTGATATCCCAGGCAAACAAGTCGACCAGCAAGCTCACCAACGCGCCCGACTCGCCCGCCTTGGACACCGATTCGTAGAGTGACGAATCAATCGTCCCCGAGACGTCGGCGGTCTTCACCACGAGCGGCTTCTCCTCTTTGCGCGCCTGCCA
>PMIX01000319.1:0-1313 GCA_003158395.1 Myxococcales bacterium
TCAGCGACAGTGTGTACATGCCCAACGCCCCGCAGGAGGGTCAGGAGACGCAGCCCAGCCTCACCAATACCCACCAGACAAACGTGTCGGGGGACAACGTCTTCTTGCCGGGCGCCTTTGTCGAGCTGGAGCTCCGGCCACTGAAGGGACTGCTCATTCTGCCCGGCCTGCGTTTCGACTACTTCTCTGACATCTCTGAGGCGACCTTCGCGCCGCGCCTCACAGTTCGCTACCAGCTCACCAAGCCCGTGGCCTTGAAGGCAGGTGTGGGCCTCTTCTACCAGGAGCCGGACCCCTACACGGGACAGCTCGACAAGAACTTCGGCAATCCCGATTTGAAGGCCGAATGGGCCGTTCACTATTCGGCGGGTGTCGAGTGGAAACCGCGCGAACACGTTAACCTGGACGTGACCGGCTTCTACAAAGACCTGAACCACTGGATCAGCACCACCACCGCGACCAGGGCTGATGGGACGCCTCTGCGTTTTGACAATAGCGGCGCCGGACGAGTCTACGGCATCGAGGTGGTGGCGCGCCACGAACTGACCAGCAAGTTCACCGGCTGGCTCAACTACACCCTGTCACGTGCCACCAGGCGTGACTCGGGCAGCAGCACATACCGTCTTTTCGAGTTCGATCAGACGCACATCCTGAATGTCTTTGGCACCTACCAGTTGCCGCGCAATTGGCAGATCGGATCGCGCTTTCGCCTAGTCAGCGGCGATCCCACCACACCGGTCACGGGAGCGGTCTACAATGCCTCGACCCTCAACTACAATCCGCTCTTCGGCGCGAAATACTCAGACCGCTTGCCGCCGTTCGTCCAGCTCGATCTGCGCGTGGACAAACGCTGGATCTTCAACCGTTGGATGCTGAACGCGTATCTCGACCTGGAAAACGTATTCAATCGCGCCAATCCGGAGGCGATGCAGTACAACTACGACTACACCAAGAAGCAGGTGCGCGAGGGACTTCCCCTTTATCCCATCATCGGATTGCGGGGTGAATTCTAATGCGTCGCCACTGGATGCTCGGTCTGGCTGCCCTGGTCGTCTTGGCTGGCAGCGGCGCGCGTCCGGCGCACGCCCAGACCCTCGAAACGCCGCGCGCGCGCCAGGGCTACTGGATCGGCGTCGGCTTGGTCGACGTGGCCGCGCACCTGAACGAGGAGGGGAAGAACCGCGGTTTCTACTCTGGCAGTGTCTTCAGCCTCCGCATCGGCCAACTTCTGACCGAGCGGCTTGGCCTGGGCCTGCTGGTCGAGCTCGGTGGCGTCAAGAAGGGCAGCGACCAAGGAGGCATCGAAGGGCTGA
>PMIX01000319.1:1332-2732 GCA_003158395.1 Myxococcales bacterium
TGGGCGCTCACGCCGACGGTGGACTTCCACGCCATGCCCGACGGCAACATTCACGCCTACAGCGTGTTCTTCGGCTTGCAGGTGGTTTGGTGGTCGGGCTTGCCGCGCCAGATGCTGCTCCTGCCAGAAGAGTAGCGGGTTCGCGGCGCGGCAGCGGCGCTTAACTTTTCCCGCCCAGGTGCCGACAGATTTTACGTGAACCGAACGGCTCTGATGTCAGCGAAGCTTCGGGGAATGGCCCGTCTCCTGGATGGGGCCACACCCAACGAGGTGGATTTGCGCGCAGCCAAGGGCCTTGCCAAGTGGAGGCGTTTCGATGCTGGAGCCATGGATCATCGATGAAATCCTTCGTCGCGAAAAAGATCGTCGACGCGACAATCGTCCACAGCTCGAGCTTCCCGTCCCGGACTCCGATCGGCCTGCTGAGGACGATCCCGGAATGGATTATGACGAGTGGGGCAACTGGGTGCCCGAGCGCGGCGTGGCCATCATGAAGATGTGATTCTTCACTGACCCAGGGTTTCCCGTATACCGTCGTAATCGAAAACGTCCGCCATCCGCCGGAGCTGGGCGGCTGTGTTCGGGGCCGTGATCCGAAGGGTTTCGATGAGCTCGATAATCTCGTCGTAGCGCGCAGCGATCGCCGCCTGGCGCAGCCGATTCAGCACGTCGGAAGGAAGCGCTCGAAAAGCCTCCCTGTCCGGTAATCGTTCCTTCATCTCGGTATCGGCTTTGGCCGCCTGCTCGCGCCCATCGGCGGGGTCGGCAGTAGCGCTGTCCAGCATTTCGCGGACCTTCCCCTTGAGATCCGCCGCGCTGAACGGCTTGGCAATGAAATGGGTTCCCGGGTCAAGCGTGCCCTGGTGAACGATGGCATCGTCGGTGTAGCCCGACATATAGAGCACTTTCATCCCGGGACGCGCCAGCACCAGGCGCTCGGCCAGCGCCCTCCCGCTCATCTGCGGCATCACCACGTCGGTCAGCAGTAGGTGGACTTCACCTTGGTAGGCATTGCAGATCAGCAGCGCATCGTTTGGACTCGCGGCGGTCAGCACAGTGTAGCCGGCCCCGCTGAGGATCCGCTTGGCAATGTTGCACACGGCTTCCTCGTCTTCCACAACCAGGATGGTCTCAGTCGCCGTTGGCGGGGTCACGACCGCCGCGAGTCGGCTGGCAGTCACCGTCGTGCTGCCCGAGAGCTCCCGCGGCAGATAGATCTTGAACGTGGTCCCCTGGCCGGGCTCGCTGTAGACCCATACGTGGCCGCCGCTTTGCTTGACGATGCCGTACACCGTGGACAGCCCCAGGCCGGTTCCCTTGCCCTTCTCTTTGGTGGTGAAGAACGGCTCGAAGATCCGCGCCCGCGTGACAGCGTCCATGCCGAAGCCGGTGTCGCTGAT
>PMIX01000355.1:0-8811 GCA_003158395.1 Myxococcales bacterium
GCCGTGATCGCGACCATGTACCAGGCGGCATGGGGCAACCACTGCTCGACCCAGCGCCAGTCTCCGCACGGGGTGCCGCTGGTCCACTGGATGCCGCTGCCGTCCGCGGCCTGGCCGGTAATGCCATTGGAAATCCCGCCGACTAGGGTGCCGGCCTGTGGTTTGGAGGCGCAATACGGCGGTGGGTTCTTTGCGCCCAACCCATTCACGAAGCAGACGTCATAGGGATTGTTGCCGAGGATCCAGTCGAGTTGGTAGCCCGCGAAGCGAAGCAAATCGAGGTACTGTGCGCCACTCGCCGAAATGGCATCGGCGCCGAGTAGCGCCGCGGCCGCCAGAGATCCGAGGCGCGCATTCTCGCCTTGCCACCAGTATCCCGATTCGTTGTCGTGGGGGATGAAGAATCCCGTCGTCGATGCACTCGTGTGTTGCCTAGCATAGCCAAACGGATTCGTCACCGCGGAGGTCACCTGAAGTAGGTAATCGAGGTGCTTTTGCACGGCTTGTTTGATGGTGCTCTTGCGCGATCCATCGGTTTCAATCTGCAGGTAGCGCGCCAGAGCCACGGTGGGAAGTCCCGCATCCGAGGCGTGCCAGAAGGGACGCGAGGCGCCGTCGGCAATGAAGTAGCCTTCTGGACCCAAACGGCCCACCAGTGAACTGGCGCGCGCCCAGGCTGCGTCGAGGTAGGCGGCATTCCCGGTGGTCGCGTAGAGCTCGCTGGCAGCAAGCAGCCCGGTGTAGTCGTCGATGACGTTCTCCTTGCCGTCATCCGCGTAGAGTTTGCCGTTTGTGTTCAGGTAGGCAAAGGCCTTCTCGGCGCCAGCGAGGTACTGTGCGCTGGTGAAAGCACCGTCGACCTTCCATTTGGCCGCCCGGGCCAGCGCCGCGATACTCATCCCGCCGCCTTCACGCAGGGCCGATTGGTAGTCGGCGGTTTCGGCTCCGTACTCGCCCACGAAGGCGCAGATTACTCGTTGACCGACATCGCCCGACCAGTGATCGAAGACGTTGGTGTAGAAATAGCCGACTGGATCGAGCACGCGCAAGAGGTAGTCGGCGCCCCACAGCGCCTCGGCCTGTACGGCCGCGGCATTACCCGCGGCCGCCAAGAGTGGGCCAGCCTGGTCGTAGACCCAGGCCAACGCCCAGGCCACCAGCGGAATCTGCTGAGGGTTCATGAAGTTCGTGTAGCTCAGGTGGGTCAGGTACTTCGAGATGTCCCCCGATGCGTCGTACCAGCCACCGCGCACGTCCGCACGCGCGTCGCTGCCAAAGAAGGGAACGCTGGCGTCCGCGGCCCACACATCCGGGTCATCGGCGCGGGATGCCGTGAAGTAGCCGAGAACACTTGGAAGCGTCTGGGCGAATAGTCGATCGTCGCTGATCTCGAACCTAGCTGACGCCGAACTCCCCACCTGCAGCCGATATGTACCCGGGCGCGTGAGCTCAGAAAAATCCACGGAGTAGAACGACTTGCTGCTGCCCCAGGCGTCGAAGCTTTGCGCGGCGAGATCGCCACACCACACCGCAACACCGTCGCTGCCAACCACAAGGAACCGGGTCAGCGTGGCCGGTCCTTCGATCACGACGTGCTTGGGACCGAGGGTGTCGAATCCCAATTGATTGAGGTGGAATACGGATGCTACGGCTGCGTTGGCCCCGCCCGCGGACAGCTCGAACCAATCGAGGTTGACGATACCAGCCGTGGATCCGGCGGCGACCAGATAGAGCGTGTGGGTGCCGTTGGCCGCGCTCAAGGTCACGGTTGCGTCGGCCCAGGTGCTCCACGCACCCGTCGAGACAGGCGTCCACGTTCCGATGAGCTGGCCGGTGGCACTGTCGAGTCGAACCTCGACTTGCCCTCCATCCACACCCTTGGCGTAGTGGATCTGCATGGTATCGATGCCATCCATATCCACATCGGCGTAGAAAAGGAAATCACCACCCTCAATATATCCGACGTCCGAGTCCCCATTTTCGAGCTGCGTGCCCTGCTGTCCGCCCGTCGTGCCTTGGCAGTTTCCTTTGGCAGCGCCAAAGGCACATTCCGCCTCGATGTGCTGGGTTGCGACGGCAAGCCCCGGCGCTTCGCAAGTCATCACTTTGTTCAGTGCCAGCGTGGGCCTGTCAGGACCGCTGCTCGTGCCGGCGCTCCCGCCCGTGGTGCCGGAGTCTCCGCTCGTGCCGCCGCTCCCGCCCGCGGCGCTGGGGTCTCCGCTCGCGCCGCCGCTACCGCCCCTTGCATGAGCGTCTGCACCATTGGCGTCTGCGCCATTCCCCCCTGAGCCGACGAGCGCATTTCCGCCCGGGGTGGAGCCGTCAGCCAGGCCCGTTCCAGCTTGTCCTGTCACAGCCCCGCCGGAACCAACGCTGCCCCCAAGCTGTTCAGATGAAGGAGCGGGCTCGCGCCGGCAGCCGAACAGAGCGAGTCCCACGGCAAGAGCGACGGACGTGCCAGCGCAACGAACGGGATGATGCATGGGGGTTACTTCGTGCAGAGGGGTACACCAAGGAGCCGACACGGGCTGCGTACTTTGTGTAAACGCCCAAGGTGTCCCAGATATGAAAGGGGAAAAATGCGATGGGGCAGATGAAGCCACCCTTACCGCAGATGTTCGTACGCCCGCAGCTGAAAACCCACTGACCGCGGTGCTTGACGCAAAAAGCTCTGTCACACTGGTTCCAATAGGTATCGTGAAACAGTGCATAATACTGCATCAACTCGCCCAGCAGTCCGGGGATGAACTATGCCTCAGGATGGTTGTGGTGCATCTAGACCAAGTTTCCCGCTTCCGCGGCGGCGACAGCGTTCCTCGGAAAGCTGTCCGCGCACGGTTCCCATCCGGTTGGCGTTTCCCGTTGACCTAGTGGGGCGGCATCCTGAGACGCTGCCTCTTGGGTTGCAGACGAATGATCATGTTTCAATCTTTGAATAGCCGCCTGTCATGGGCAATGGTACGCGGGGTCGTCCGCGGGACGTGGAACGTAGCGCGCTGGTTTTGTCTGGGCGCGGGCATGCTTCTGGTTCTGTGGAGTTGCACCTCACACCCTCTCTCTGGACTGGAACCCCGCGTCACGGTCGTCCCGAACCAGGGCGGCGGCACGACATCAAGGCCGTCTTTGCCGCCCAGCCCGTTCGGGAGCCACGGCGGAACCGTCGCTGCCACAGGCGGCCAGGTCGTGGCCATGGGAGGCGACACAGGCGGTGCCACGGCTGCCTCGTCGAGCCCGACCGGCGGCCAGCCGAGTTTCGATGCCGCGGTGGTCTCGCCTCCCGACACTCCGCCGCTCCCGGCGGACGCGTGGGTGGAAACCTACACCTGTCCCATCGGCGAGGTCCGCATCCATATACGAGACATCTGGTCGAGTACGACGACCCCGACCATGAACACGATGACGGCTCCGCCCCTATCGGTTATCGTCGTCGACCCGACGGGCAGCTACGTCCAGTATGGGGCGCGCCAGGAAACAGCGAAGTGTCTTTGGTATTCGGTGTGTATTCCGAACACCATCACCAAGTTCCAAATCAAGCCGGTCGGTGCTGATGCCTGTCCGACCTCCAACGCCTCGGGAGCCTTCGACTCCTCCCAACTGGCGCCCAAGAGCACCGACATTTGGCTCGACTACACCGGCCCGTCCAGCACCCTGGCTGCCGACTATAGCGCCTATCCCAACGCCACCGTCGGCAACCAGCATTTCCGCCTCACCAACGACAAGACCGTGGTGGCCGCCGAAGCGTGCCTGCAAGGACAGCCTGATGAGTCGGTTCCCAGCGGCTACATCAAGGTCCACTTCCGCTGGCCCTGGGGTGATCCGCAGGAGACCGGATTCCCGGGCTCGGCCTGTGGACAAAGCAAGCTCGGCTACGACACGCCCCCCTACCCCAGCAGCCTGAAAGTCACCGGAGTGGCCTGTGAGATGCAGGCCCTGCTCGAATTCCAGGACGGC
Source organism: Myxococcales bacterium (assembly GCA_003158395.1). Lineage (GTDB taxonomy): Bacteria > Myxococcota_A > Polyangia > Fen-1088 > Fen-1088 > Fen-1137. The sequence continues at coordinate 3,952 of PMIX01000355.1, forward strand.
CAATGCCCCTGGTACTTCGTGCTCATTCCCAAGAAAGACTGGACGACGAACGCCGCGAGCCCCGTGAACATCACGTTCCGTTACCCCGATGACAGCGTGGGTTTGTGGACGCCGAATCTGCCTTTGCCGGTGCTTGGCGCCAACGTCACTGAATACTGGATCGGATACGCAGGTGCGCCAGACAACACGGCGGCATCCATCCCAATGTGCATGGACTGGTCGCAAGATCCCCTCAGTTACTACTTCTACACGCAGAATCCCGGGCCTGGATATGCCAACTGCGGCGGTTCCACCGCTCCGGTCGATCCCTGCAGCCCGCCGGTTCCCAACGGCTTCCACACCATCCACTTCCGCTACATCTGGGCCGGGCAAAAGACGTTCACCTACTTCCCCAAGCCCGCGCTGATGCCCAAGTGGATCGAACTGGAGGTGAGCAGCAACAAAGTCATCTGCTTCCGCGAGGCGGATCGCCCGTGGTTCAATTGTCCCGTCCCCGACAGTTTCTTCGTCGCCGGTGCCACCTGGCGCGCGGTGGACAAGACCCACAACCCCGAGTGGAACACGGTCCAGCCTCGCCCCTTCCAGAACCCCAACCCGAACTGGTTGCCGGCTGGCCCGCTGAAACCTGGCGAATACTGGTTGCGCTGGGAGTATGGCAAACCCGACATTCCAGCCACCAGCCTGTTCAGGTTCTTCGACTACTATCCGGACGCCACCAATGGCGACTGGTCGGCCACCAGCAATTGGCACGATCAGGCCTGTGCTCCCAAACCCCCGGCCACACCGGTCACGGTCGGATTTGGATTTGGGGGATGGTTCCCCTACACCAGCACCAGCTATCTCTATCCCAACGGAGGATCGCTGTCGTACGTCTACTCCGACCCGGCCACGGTGCAGGACCTGTTCAACGCCTTTGTCTACCAGCGATATTTGATCTGGAGAGACAACTACGTCACGACCACGGACACTGTCTGCGGCGCGGGTACGGCGCGAGTCAAGACCGACCCGCCCAAGACCGTGAGCGAGGGCCAGGGCTATGGCATTGCCATCTCGGCCGCGATTGGCGACAAGCCGACCTTTGATGCCCTGTGGAAATTCGCCAGGCACTTCCTGTCCCAATCGGCCAAGAAGTACTGCGGTGGGCTCATGGGGTGGATGTGGGACGGCAACATCGCTTGCCGGCCACTCGATACGCCCTGCGATCCGGACTCTGGCGCATGCGGGGGCAACCAGGATAGCGCCTTCGACGGCGACGTGGACATCGGCATCGGCCTGGTGTACGCGGCCTTGCAGTGGCCCGAGTACCAGCAGAACGCCATCGACTGGCTGGTCAAGATGGAGTGCGAAATCAATACTGTATTCGACGGGATATGGAACTACCCGACCAACGGTGACACCTGGGACAAGACCGATTGTTCGGGGTACCAAGCCACCGGGCCGAGCAAGCCATGCTCGTATGTCAAGGGTGTACCGAGTACCGTGTACATGGACTACTTCCCACCCGGCTATTTCAGGGTCTTCGGTGATTTCTTGGCAGCCAAGCTGGGCAGCACGGCCCAGGCGGCGAACGGGCAGCCCCACCGCGACTTCTGGTACAAGACCGCCGAGACTGTGTGGGAGCTGATAGAACGGTGCTACGACCAGACCGCCATCAACCCCGGCCTGATGGCGGCAGCGGGCAACGTCAGTACCCCCTGTGCCACGATGAGCATGGGGACCTACGAAGAGATGCGCTCGCTCTGGCGCGTGGGCATCGATGCAGCTTGGTTTGGCGACAACTCGTCACTGCCGGAGAATGAAGCAAAGTCTTCCTCCCACTATGCGACGAAGACGCGCATGCAGGCCAAGATCGACAACACGCAGGAGTTCTTCAGCAACTTCTACAAGAAGAATCCAGTCGAGCCCAACGCCAACCGCTTCTCTTCGATCTGCGACAGGCTGCAGGCCGATGGCCTCGTGACCAACTGCGATCCAGCCTACGGTCACAACTCCTACACGGTCAACACGGCCATGTGCAACTACGTCAGCTTGTTCAACGATGGCGGGGCCACGACTTTGGACATCCGGCAGGAGGCCATCGAGGAAGCCGTGTCCACCACGGTCGAGAATGATCGCTATTTCCAGGAATCACTCGGCGTCTACTCCATGCTCTTCCTGTCAGGCAACTTCCCCAACCCGATGACGGTCCCGCCCAAGTAGGAAAGGGCGGACGCGTCCTCGGTCGGGGGCTGATCGTGGCTTTCGCCTGCGGGCGTTGCTGACACCGGCCGCATGGTGCCGTGGCTGCCGCGACGCGCCTTTGGTGGTTCGTGTTTTCCGTCGACCCAGCAGGGTGGTATCCTGAACCGTTGTCTCTTGGGTTGCAGGCGAATGACCATGTTTCAATCTTTGAATAGCCGCCAATCATGGGCAAGTGTGCGCAAGCTCGCACGCGCGACGTGGAACCTAACGCGCTGGTTCTTCCTAGGCGCTAGCATGCTCCTTGTGCTGTGGAGCTGCACCTCACACCCTCTCTCCGGGCTCGAGCCCAGAGTGACAGTCGTCCCGGGCCAAGGCGGTACCACGACCTTGAGGCCGTCTTTGCCGCAAAGCCCGTTCGGGAGCCGCGGCGGAGCGGTCGCTGCCACAGGTGGCCAGATCATGGCTGTGGGCGGCGACACGGCGGCTGTGGGCGGTGACGGAGGTGGGTCTTCAGGCGGCGCCACGACCACGGCTACCTCGTCCAGCCAGCCAAGCTTCGATGCCGCGGTGGTTTCGCCTCCTGATGCCCCGCCACTCCCGGCGGACGCGCAGGTGGAAAACCACTCCTGTCCGATCGGCCAGGTGCGCATCCACATAAGAGACATCTGGTCGAGCACAGCGACCCCGACCATGAACACGATGACGGCTGCGCCCCTGTCGGTCATCGTCATCGACCCCGTCGCCAACTATGTCCAGTATGGTGCGCGCCAAGAATCAGCGAAGTGTCTTTGGTATTCGGTGTGTGTTCCGAACACCATCACCAAGTTCCAGATCAAGGCGGTCGGTGCTGACTCGTGTCCAGCCGGAAACCCCTCGGGCCTCTTCGACGCTTCGCAACTGGCGCCCAAGAGCACCGACATTTGGCTCGACTACACCGGCCCATCCAGCACCATAACCGCCGACTACAACGCCTATCCCAACGCCAACGTCGGCAACCAGAAGTTCCGCCTCACCAACGACCAGACTGTCGTGGCCGCCGAAGCGTGCCCGCAAGGACAGCCCGACCAGACCGTACCCAGCGGCTACATCAAGGTCCACTTCCGCTGGCCCTGGGGTGATCCGCAGAAGACCGGATACCCGGGCTCGGCCTGTGGACAGAGCAAGCTGGGGTACGACGCGCCCCCCTACCCGAGCAGCCTGAAAGTCACCGGCGTGGGCTGCGAAATGGAGGCTCTACTCGAATACGAGGACGGCCAATGCCCCTGGTACTTCGTGCTCGTTCCCAAGAGCAAGTGGACCACGAGTGCCGCAGCCCCGGTGAACATCACGTTCCGCTACCCCAATGACAGCGTGGGGTTGTGGACGCCGAATCTGCCCCTACCCGTGCTCGGCGCCAACGTCACCGAATACTGGATCGGGTACGCGGGCGCGCCGGACAATACGGCCGCATCCATTCCCACGTGCATGGACTGGTCGCAAGATCCCCTCTCGTTCTTTTTCTACACGCAGAATCCCGGGCCTGGATACGCCCACTGCGGCGGTTCCACCGGGCCGGTCGACCCCTGCAGCCCGCCGGTTCCAAGCAACTTCCACACCATACACTTCCGCTATATCTGGGCTGGGCAGAAGACGTTCACCTATTTCCCAAACACCGACCTCATGCCCAAGTGGATGGAATTGGAAGTGAGCAGCAACAAGGTCATCTGCTTCCGCGAGGCGGGTCGCCCGTGGTACAATTGTCCCGTCCCCGACAGTTTCTTCGTCGCCGGTGCCACCTGGCGGGCGGTGGACAAGACGCACAACCCCGAGTGGAATACGGTCGCGCCCCGCCCCTTCCAGAACCCCAACCCGAACTGGTTGCCAGCCGGCCCGCTGAAACCTGGCGAATACTGGTTGCGCTGGGAGTACGGCAAACCCGACATCCCATCCACCAGCCTGTTCAGGTTCTACGACTACTATCCGGATGCCACCAATGGCGACTGGTCCGCCACCAGCAACTGGAACGATAGCGCCTGTGCACCCAAACCGCCGGCCACACCCGTCACGGTCGGATTTGGATTTGGGGGCTGGTTCCCCTACGCCAGCACCAACTACCTCTATCCCAACGGAGGATCTCTCTCGTACATCTATCCCGACCCGGCCACGGTCCAAGACCTGTTCAATGCCTTTGTCTACCAGCGGTACTTGATCTGGCGGGACAACTACGTCACCACAACCGACACCGTGTGTGGCGCGGGCACGGCGCGCATCAAGACTGACCCGCCCAAGACAGTCAGCGAGGGCCAGGGCTATGGCATGGCCATCGCCGCTGCCATCGGCGACAAGCCGACCTTCGATGCCTTATGGAATTTCGTCCGGCATTTCCTCTCGCAGGCCGCAGACAAGTACTGTGGCGGGCTCATGGGCTGGATGTGGGACGGCAGCATCCCCTGCCGGCCGCTCGATTCGCCCTGCGATCCGGAAAAGGAAAGCTGCAGCGGGCAAGAAGACAGCGCGTTCGATGGTGACGTGGATATCGCGATCGGGCTGGTGTACGCGGCCCTGCAATGGCCCGAGTACACCCAATTTGCCACCGACTGGCTAGTCAAGATGGAATGCGAGATCGACACCAACGCCGACGGCATCTGGAACTACCCCACGGAAGGGGACACCGGACCCAAGAACTGCCAGGACTATCCC
>PMIX01000355.1:8870-9046 GCA_003158395.1 Myxococcales bacterium
CAAGACCGCCGAGACGGTCTACGAAATGCTTGAACGATGCGACGATCAAGCGGGGCTACAGCCGGGATTCGTCGGGCAAGAAGGCAGTTCTTTCAATACGCCTTGCACCGATCTGGGAGGTCCATCGGGAGCGTATGAATGGGAGCGCTTCCTGTGGCGCGTGGGCATCGACGCCG
>PMIX01000119.1 GCA_003158395.1 Myxococcales bacterium
GCCAGAACTGGTTGCGCCGCCAGAGCTGATCGCGCCACCAGGGCTGATCGCGCCGCCGGAACGGGTCGCGCCACCCGAGCTAGTCGAGCCACCGGAACTGGCGCTCCCGCCGGACGCAGCGGTCCCGCCTGCGGCAGGAGTGCTGCCACCTGTCGCACTCAGGCCACCTGCCGAGGCGATCCCACCGGCAGCCGAAGTCCCTCCAGACACGGAGCTGCCACCCGTGGCGACACTGCCGCCAGTTGCTACACTGCCCCCTGATGGAACCGGGGCGCTCGAAGTACCGCCTTTGGAAGTGGTACCGCCGGTCGACGACCCGCCCCCCGTGTTCGAAGAACACCCCCAGAACAGGGGGACGCCTGCAAAGGCCGTAGCAAGTGCGAACAATCGCAACACCGACATGTGTGGGTTGCGTCGCCAAAGTCTATTCGTCATCGAATCCTCCTGCTGAGATCTCTCACAATAACTACGTTCCGCCAGGGCCGTCGAGCGGCTCAAGACAAATTGTCTCGCCGTGGCAGAGAATGCTCCCGTTGCCCTTGGCCCGGGGCGGATAGGTCAAGCTACTGTAAAATAGAGATCCCGGGTGCGATCTCTTTCCTGAGCTGGTTTCCGCTAGGACGGGCACCTCCCTTTCCAGAAGACATGCGCAGCGAAACCGACACGCAGGACAGAGAAGGCGCCAAGATCCTGGTGCTGCCGGCCGCGGATCTTTCGGCGATCGATGACGCGGGCCTGGTGCGAGCGATTCTGGATGGGGATCCCCGTGCGCCCCGCGTTCTGTGGAATCGCCATGCGCGCCTGGTCTACCGGATTCTGCGCCGCTCGCTGGGCCAGCAAAATGACGTCGAAGATCTGGTACAGGAGGTTTTCCTGAGCCTGTGGAGGAGACTGCCGACGTTGCGCGAGCCCAGGGCCCTGCCCGCCTTTCTGATCACGATCACGACCCTCACCTTGCGCCACGAGCTCCGTCGCCGCTGGGTACGACGCTGCATGACCCTCGGCGCGAAGCAAGACATCGACCCCGATCTTCAGGTGGTGCATCCCAATCCCGAAGCACGCCAGGCGCTTTCACGGCTCTACGCCATCCTGGACCGGCTGGGAGCCGAGGAACGCATCGCTTTCGTCCTGCGCCACGTCGAAGGCATGGAGTTGATCGAGGTGGCCACGGCCTTGGGATTGTCCCTGGCCACGGCGAAGCGACGGCTTGCACACGCCCGCGCGCGAGTCGACCACCACGTCGCCAGAGATCCTGGCCTGGCCGCCTACCTCTCGGGAATCGACGAGGAGTCCCCATGAAAACCAGCTTAGAGCCCCAAGACTCCGACCGCGTGCTTCGCCACCTCTGCGAGCTGGCCCGTGCCACATTCACCGAAGACCTGCCTGCCGGTGCACAGGCCGGGTGGAGCCCTCTGGAGGTGAGGTTGTCGGGACGACCACGCCCGCGACGCACTCTTGCCTTGGGCCTCGGCCTGGCCGCGGCCGCCGTCGCCGCGCTGGCCTTGGGTTGGCGGCATCAGACGCCGCCCAGCCTCGGTTTCCGCGTCGTCGATGAAGCCGGTGTGGCTCACGCCGCGCCAAATCTCGCTTCAGCCGGGCGCATCGAGTTCTCCGACGGCTCTCAGGTGGCGGTGGCTGCCGAGGCGCGCGCGAGTGTCACGGCCATCGACGCGCGGGGGGCGCGCATCCGTCTCGAGCACGGCCGGCTGTCCGCACACTTCGTGCATCTTCCCGAGGCGACCTGGTCCATGGCGGCCGGGCCATACCAAATCCTGGTCACAGGGACGGCGTTCGACGTGAGCTGGACTCCGGACACGCGTGCCTTGGAGCTCTGGATTCGCCACGGCAGCGTCTTGGTGAAAGGGCCCAACGCCGGCGAGGGACTTGCCGTTGGCGCCGGCCAGCATCTCCTGGCCAGCGCTGCGAGCGGGCAAATCGTCCTCGACGCCATGGGAGCCGCTGCCTCTCCGGCTCCGCCCATTGTCCCCACCGCGCCGACGCCCGCAGCCGACCTCACGCCAGCACCCTCGCCTCCTTCCGAGCGTCCCCCGATGTCCCCGCGCGAGCCGTCGCGCGCGCTGCGCCCGGCCCCTTCGCCGCGAGGACGAACCCCTGGGCCATCGCTGCCCTGGCCGCAATCGCTGGCCCGTGGCGACTTTCAAAGCATTCTGGACGAGGCCGCACGCCAAGGACTCGACGAGGTGCTATCGGGCGCGACCAGTGCCGATCTCGCCGCGCTCGCCGATGCCGCCCGCTACCGCCGCAGGAACGATCTCGCGCAGCGGACGCTCCTGGCCCAGCGCCAGCGCTTTCCGCAAACCCAGGCGGGGCGAGATGCCGCCTTCTTCCTCGGCACCCTCGACGAATCCCGGGTTGGGCGCGAAGCGCGGACGAGCGCGCTGCAATGGTACGGGCGCTACCTCGCGGAGAGCCCCGTGGGCAGTTACGCCGGGCAGGCCCTGGGCCGCCGCATGGTGCTCTTCGATTCTCTGCACGACCGCACCGCCGCGCGAGAAACGGCCGCTTCGTACCTGGCCAAATTCCCCGCTGGCCCCTACGCCAGCAAAGCCCGACACATCGTCGAGTCCAGTCAGTAGAACGCGATGCTAGGCGGGTGACCGCTAGCCGGCCGGCGGCCAAGACCGGCTCAACTGGCGGCGATCCCGGCACGAGCGCGATGGGGTAGACTGACCTTGATGGTTGCGACAGGATGTCCAAGCTGCGAGGGCCGCCCAGCGGTCCTGGTCGCCCTCAGCCTTCCCACTCTGAGCTCTGCCACCTGAGAATCCGAGCCATCCATGGTTTCCGTTGCTCCCGTCTTGATATCCCTCCTGGCGATCGCGGGGGCCGGCGCCGATAGTGGCGTGCCTCGGTCCGGCTCCCTGTCCAGGGTGCAACCGCCGCGCGGGTTGGTCATCGTCCTGCGGCCGGACGATGTGGACGAGTTGACCCGCACCGCTTTGGTCCGGGTCACCGGGGAGCTGACCGCGGCCGAGTTTCAAACCACGTTAGTGACCCTCGACCCAAGCCAGGACCCCACCACGCAGGTCGAAACCGTGGCGCCGGAGTCTGGCGCAGTCGCCGCGTTTGCCATCGCTCACATTGGCGATCCCAACGGCCACACGATTGCCATCTGGGTCTCGGATCGGGTGGGACACCGAACCAGCATTCTGCGAATGGCAATCCAGGGCGACGACATCAGCCACGATGCCGAGGTGCTGGCCCTGAATGCGATCGAACTGATTCGCGTCAGCCTCGCCGGCCTGTGGCCNNCAGGACGTGGGGCTTCCGTCGCCCCAATGGATGGGCTCATTGATGGCCATGGTGACTTGGCCGCATGGACTAGGGATAAGGGCCGCGATCGACGGCCTTGGCCCGGCGCTGACGCTAACCGGAAACTATGGAACGGCTGCCGTGCACCGTCAGCTCGCGTTGCTGGGACTGGCCTGGACCTTCTTGCGGCGAGCGCGGGTTCAGTCATTCGTGGTGGCGTCGGCCGGCGTGGCGCACCTGAGCGGCGAAGGATCGACCAGCGATCCCACGCGAGCGGTTGCGCGCTCGGATGCCGCCTGGTCGGCTCTGGGTGCGGCCGGAATAGCCGCGAGCGTTCGCCTCGCCAGAATGCTTTGGCTGGCGGCGGAGCTAGACGGCATCGCAACCGTCCCATCACTCGTCATCCGCGTCGCCGACACCGAGACGAAACCATTTTCCCGCCCCGGAGTCCTGGGCCATGTTGGGCTACACATCAGTTTCTAGTCACGAACCCTCTCAGGGTTCCCGTGTCAGAGCCCTGGTCCTGCTGGGGGCCGTGGCGACCTGCTCGCCGCGAACCCTGACCCTGGTGGAGATCTATTCGGACGGGGGCCATCGTCCCCCGTCAATCGACGGCAATCTCGGCGACACCTCTAGCACCGCCAACCCGGCGACGTTGTTGTCCGGGCTGGTGGGCCTCTGGCACCTCGACGATGGCGTGGGCAGCACCGTGGCGCACGATTCGTCCGGCAATGGCAACCACGGCACGCTGGTAGGCCTGGATCAGACGCAGGCCTGGGTTGCCGGTCGCCTGGGCGGGGCCTTGGACACCAATGGCGCCGGGTACATCTCGGTCCCCGATTCCGACAGCATCGACGGGATTACCACCGAGGTTACGGTCTCCGCCTGGGTTTACTTCGATGGGGTCATCTCGTCGGTCGATCAGTATGGGACGGCGATATCACGGCAGATCCGAACCACGAACGAGCAGTACTACCACCTCTCGCTCTATCAGGATGGTACCCCCGCGTTGTTCATCGGTTTCTCGGCTAGCGTTCCAGCCGCCCGGCCGATCGCCCTCCAACCAATCGCTCCCAGGCACTGGACTTACTTAGCGGGAACCTATGACGGCAGCGTGGCTGTTTTGTATGTGGATGGTATCGAGGTCAACTCGCGCTCGATCTCGGGAGTTTTCCCCCTCGACACGAGGCCGGTGATCTTGGGCGGAAACGGCAACGCGGGGGCGGTCACCGAGTTGTTTCCCGGGCGCCTCGACGAGGTGGCGCTGTACAACCGCGCGCTCAGGCCCGAGGAGATCGGCATGCTAGCGAACGCGGTGGCGTTCTAGGGACAGCGAGACTCCCGTCCTGCCATCTCCGTGGCGGCACCAGCAGCGGCGGTTCAACCGGTAGCGCTGTCACTCAACCAGCTACGAATTCACGAGAGGCGGTACTAGCGCGATCGGCGTCGCCGCAGGGATCGCAGCATCATCAGGCCAAGGAACCCAAGGCTGGCCAGCATGGTCGGCTGCGACGGTTGCCCCGCAACCCGGCAGCTGCAGCCTCCGGAATTCCCGGTAGCCTTGCTTCCCCCTGCTCCAGCAATCGGGGTGCCTGACGTACCACCACTGGCAGCGATCCCTCCTGTCCTGACGGCACCACCCGAGGACGACGTCCCACCGGCGGCCGCGCCACCAGTGACATTCGGACTTCCGCCAGTGCCCGCGCCACCCGTGCCGAGCACGCCGCCGGTGCTGGCCGTGCCGCCCCCCGTCGCGACGATCGTACCGCCGGTGGCCGTCGAGCCACCGCCCACACCGCCCCCAGCCGTTGAGCCGCCATTGATCGAGAGGGTACCGCCCGTGGTCGTGGTTCCGCTGGTGCCACCCCCGCCCCCGGTCGTCCCACCCCTGCCACCCCTGCCACCCGTGCTGCCGGTCGTTCCACCCGGGCTGCCTGTCGTTCCACCCGGGCTACCAGTCGTTCCACCAGGGCTGCCTGTCGTTCCAGCCGTGCTGCCGGTCGTTCCACCAGTGCCGGCAGCCCCGCCCGTGCCAGTAGCCCCGCCCGCTCCCGTACCCCCGCCTGGTGGTCCAGTGGGCCCGTCAGCGACAGCCGTGAGGGCGAAGATATCGCTCGAGCCATACCTCGACCAGTTGTACTGTTGCCTGGTCTGTTTCTGGGGATGGCCTGGGTTCGCTGCTGGCGTGTTCCAGTCAAGCTGGGCAATGGCATAGACGTTGGCAGTCGTCTTGCTGTACATGAGGATTTCCGTCTTGCTGTCACCCGCAAGATCACCCATCACCGCGTTCCCGTCCATCCCCAGCTTGTACTGCATGGTGTGAGTGCCGCCATCCCATACTGTCGCGGTGCCACGTTTGAAGACCAGGACCATCGGCTTGTTGGTGCCGTCCCAGTTGAGGATGGGCTTGACGGCTGTTCCGCCGCTTCCATTAGTACCGGTCTCCTTCCAGAGCGTCTTGCCGGTGGAATCAATGAGGAACAGAGAATCCAGGCTCGATCGGACGGTCCGGTCCAGCCCAAAGAGTTCCAACCCCTTCGAATCTGGGAGGTAGTCGGCGAGGAGTAGCTGCTGCGTTTCGGTCATGTCGGAATTGGTCCACATGACCTTGCCAGTTCTTGTGCTCACCATCTGACAGGACGGCTGCTGGGCAAGACCATAGGCGACCTCGTAGCCATTGGTCGGGTCGCCGTCTATGTCGCCGATCCAGATGTTGTCCGGGTGATCGTAGTTGATGGGTGCTGTGTACTTCGGCTTCCCCTGGTAGTCCAATTGACTGTAGCCGGTGAAAAACTCGTCCCGACCGTCACCGTCGACGTCAAAGGGCACGTTATAGTGGCCGGTAATGCCCTGGTAGGTCCAAAGCAGCTTGCCGGTTACGTCCATCGCCCAGGCCTGCGTGTATCGGTCTTTGACCACAATATCCTGCGGAACTGGGTTCCCAGAGAAATTGGCAAACATGATGGCGTCGTGTGCACTGGCGGCAGGAATAGGAAATGACGTCTTCAACTTGCCATCAGCACCATTGTAGAAGCCCATTTGTCCGCCGATGACAGCCACGACTTCGTTGTTGCCATCATTGTCGATATCGTAGATCTGACAGGGTTCATCGCGGTCGGTCCCCGCGGAGCCACCGCTGCCGACCTGCCACATCTTCGTGCCGGTAACACCATCATAAGCTGTGAGCATGGCAACCTGGCTGGGAGTTTCGTCGGTGGCGTCACACAGCAGAAAGTCAAGCCTGCCATCACCATTCATATCGCCAATCCGCATCCTGGGGCCTGGACCGGCGGCGCTGATGTCGAAGGTTTTCACCAAGACTGCGGCGGTCTGGGCAGACGCCAAGCGGGGTATCGCCATCGCCAACATGAAGACCAGCGAAAAAACACCAATCCGTGATTTCTGAACGAATTGAATCATAACGTTCCTCCTTGGAGCGCGGAGAGCACCAGGATGGTCCTGGCGGCAACAGTGAGGGCAGTGACCTGTTCTGTGAAAAAGGCTCAGGGATTCTGGATGCCGCGGCGAGACGACGTCCCAGCGAGACCAGAGCCGGGACAGCAGGAAGCGCGCAGGCTGCCAGAATGGTTACGGCCCGTTAGCCGCTTCTTGCTGCCGCGTCCGGTCATTCGTGGACGCTATCGTACACCCAGATCGCGGTCAAGGCCGCTCGGCTTGCGCGCGGGGACGTCAGGGGCGGGCACCCCTTCGCGCGGGAAGACCACTGTTCCAAATGCGAGCTGGCAAGAACCGAACAGGAATGTCCCACCGCATTGTCCGTTGGGCGAGCGTCGGGCAAGTGCGAACTACAACCGCTTCTCCAGGCTCGGTGACCAACTCTCATCAGCGGTTGACTTTCCGCGCCATGACGGCCGAACGGGGACCTTCCCATCCTGGCCGCGCAAATGGTATCTAGCAGGGGTCAATTCGCGCGAGTAGCTCAGTTGGTAGAGNNTCCGAGCCCCGTCTCGCGCTCAGGGATCAGGGCTTGTCCGCGACGGTCACTGCGACTGCGGCCGCTCCGGAATCAACTCGTAGGCCACTGCCGCCGACACCATGACCAGCAGGCCTGCGAGGAAAACCAGGGGACTGCCCGGCAAGATCGGATCGAGGAAGGGTGCGCTGGCGAGCCCGGCGGACAAGGCTAGTCCGACACAGGCGAGCGCGAGACCCAGAACCAGGCATGCGGCGGTGACGAGCGAACGGCGCCGTTCGTCACGAACCGCGGGGCCCGCCGGCTCGTGAATGGGCGATGCGTCCTTCGGGCAGGTATTGGCCAGAAACAGAAAAACCAGCACGGCCGCGGCCGCGACCCCTGCCAGAACTGACCACTCAACCCGCGTCGGTTGGTACACACCGGCTGGCCAGGGCAGCCCCAGGCCATGGGTCTGCCATGCCACCAATACCAGAAAGCGCTGAAGGAACACGGCAGCGCACACGAGCAAGGCCGTGGCCACAGCCCAAGCTAGGGAGATAGTTTTCCGCCACAACATCGCCACACAGACGATCCCGGCCAAGAAGAGCAGAGCCAGTTCGGTCCAGAAAAGCCCGCTCCACGGCCCTTCGAGCAAGGCGCGCGCGTAGCGTCGCACGGACGGATACGGCGTGCGCAGCACCAGGATCTCTCCCGACACCACGAGAAGGACCGTGAGGCCTGTCAACGCGACCATAACGCGCGCCACAAGGACGCCCGCCCGCTTGGGCGCTCTCGCCGCCGGCGCCAGCAGCAAGAGGCTGCAGCCGGCCGCGCCCCCCGAAACGACAAAGGTGACCACTTCGAATCGACCCTGCCACGCCGGACGGCCTGCTCTTACACCGAACACAATGCCCAAGATGACGAGGCCGCCCAGCAGCAAAGGCAGGACGGCCAGCGACATCCAGAAGTCGACGCGCTCGCGGCGCCGCATTGCCGAAGCTGTCCCTTGCCAGCCGCAGGCCAAGAACCGCCAAAGCCCTGGCCATCGGCTTGCCGCCTGCGCGCGCTCGGCCCATCCTGGCCGGCTGGCCAGCGCCCAATGCACCACACTTGCAAAGAGCGATGCGCCGGCGACCAGGGTAAAGGTGCCGAAGAACGGCGAGCGCGGACGTCCCACAAGCGGCAGATTCACCAGGGCCGCCATCGGACGGCCCAGATCGGCCAGCACGCAGCCGAGCGAGGCCAGAAGGCCCGCCACTCCAAGCGGCAGCGCGATCCGGGCCACCCCTTCCATTCCCCGCAATCGCAGCACGCGCATCACGCACGCCACGGCCAGGCTGGCCAGGGCCGCGCTGGCGAAGAACCCATCGCCCACGACATAGAGGCCCCACACGGCGCCGCCTGCGCCAATTGTGCGTAGGTCGGTGACCATTTCACCCTGGGCCCATTGCACAACCCAGGCGTAGGCACCGACAGCGACCAGCGCCAAGAGAATCACGATGGCTCCGCCCGCGCGTTTCACTTCGTCTCCCGCAGGTAGATGACCTTTGGCCGCGTGCCAGCTTCGGGAAGCAGTCGCATGGCGCGCGGGCTCGCCGCCAGCCGCGCGACCTCGGACTCGGAATCGGCGAGGTCGCCGAAGGTGATGGCCTGGACCGGACAGGACTGGGCACAGGCTGGCAGCCGGCGCAAGGCTTCGTCGGTCAGCGGTTCCTCGTCGACGCGCGCCCGCTCGACCACGGCGCGAATGCGGTGGTGACACAGGGTGCACTTTTCCACCACGCCGCGCGGCCGCGGGGCCACGTCAGGATTGAGGCTACTCGGATCACCGCCCGGCCAGCGCGGCTCGCTCCAGTTGAAATAGCGGCGGCCGTAGGGACAGGCCACCATGCAGTAACGACAGCCGATGCAGCGTTCCCAGATCTGCGCTGTGATGCCCTCCTCGCTTTTGTAAGTCGCGCCCACCGGGCAGACCTTCACGCAGGGCGGATCCTCGCAATGCATGCAGGGAACGGGTGTGGCCGCGAAGCTTCCTGGTGCGGGCGGCAGGAAATCCATCCAATGAATGGGGCGCGTCCGGGCCGCCACGTCCGGGCCGAGGGGCGGAACATTGTTCTCCTGCTGGCAGGCCACCACGCAGCCAGCACAGCGAGCGCAGCGGTCGAGATCGATCACCATGCCCCAGTTGCGGCGACGTCCACTCGGGGCATTGGAAGGTTCCGCGCTCTCCGCGGCCATGGCCCGCGTGCAGCCTGTGATCGCGCCTGCCGCCGAGGCTGCCAGTGCGGCCAGAAGGCTGCGTCGCGAGTCGCGCGCGTCGTCGTCGGCCCGCTTCATGACACCTTGCTCACACGCACGCGCGTGCCTTGCCAGGCGAGCACGCCCGACCAGTGATCTTCGTCGGGCACGACGAGATCAACCACCGCACCCCTGCCCAGCGCCATGGCCACCACACCAACCCGAACACCGTCACTCAATTGCGCGACGGCCTTGCAGGAACCGATCGGGGATTCCACCAGCACCTGGTCACCGTCAGCCAGGCCGAACCGGGCTGCGTCGGCAGGATTGATCTCCGCTCGCACCGGCCAGGGATCACCCGAGACCAGCGGCAACTCACTCAGCCAGGGAAGAAAGCGTATGCCATTTTCGACGAACGGCACCGGCCGATAGGGAAGCAGGTGCAAGGGGAACTGGAGAGGATCGCCAGAAAACCTCGGCGGCGTCCAGGGAGGCAAACCCTTGCACGGCCAAGCCTGTGACGCGTGCGCGGCATCGGCGGTTCCTGCCATGCGCGACGCGATCGCTTGCGAGCAAATCTCGAACTTGTACGGGATGCTCCCAGGCACGTCGGTCTTGGGCTGGTTCCATCGACCGCCCTTCTCTCTCATTTCGGCCAAGGTTTCTGCCGGCAACGACGTGGCCACGGCGTCTGAATAGCTCTTCCAAGGCAGCGAGCGGCCGACTGATCCGCCCAGCCCAGCAGCCAGCGCAACAATGACATCGCCCATCTGTCGCGTGTCTTGCAGGGGCGTCACCACTGGCTGCCTGAGACCGACCACCCACTCGCCTGCCGGCGGGGCGCACGTGACCACGTCCAAGGCTTCGAGAGGCAGGGACTCGGGCAGCACCAAGTCCGCCTGCCATGCGCTCTCGTCGAGCCACGAAGTGGCTCTCACCAGGAAGGGAACCTGGTGGAGGGCCGCGACCCATTCCTGCCGTCCTGGCAACGCGGTCAGGGGATCCGTGCCGTGCAGAAACAACGCCTCGACCGGATAAGGGTTGGACTGGGCGATGGCCGCGGGAACAGCTTGCACGCGGCTGCGCCCGAGCGGGCAAGCCGCTGTCCCGGCGCCGTCGATGCGTGGGGCCGCTGTGCCTGCAGCCGCGATTGCGTCGACCGTCGGCGCTTCCCATTGCGGAACGGCATACACCTGGGCTCCTGCGGCTCCGCCTCCCTCCAGATTTCCAAGCAGCGCATTGAGCGCAGCGATGGCCAGGCCCGTGGCCAGCCCATTGCTGGCTGCAGTCGCGCCTCCGTCGCTGGCAGCAACGACCACCCGGCGCTGTTTGGCAAGCGCGTGGGCCAGCCGCTCGACCGTGGCTGCGGCGATGCCCGTGCCTTCCTGCGTCTGGTCCGGCGCATACGCCGCCCGAATCAACGTCTCGAATCCTGACTGTTCGACACCCGCCTGGTCCCGCCACCCCGAAAAGCCCAAGACGGATTCGCGCAGGAATTCCCTGTCGACTAGGCCATCGCGGACCAGCACATGGGCCAGCGACAGCGCCAGCGCCCCGTAGCCCCCGGGCGCAATCGGGATCCACTCGTCGAAGCGGCAGCCCGGCCGGCGCGGCGACACGCAGACCACGTGCGGGCGGACCAACCTGGCCCAACTCAGAAACCGCATGGCCTGGCCAGACGATTCGAGCAGATCCGTGCCCATGGCCAGCAACAAGCGCCCCCGGGCCAGATCGCACGCGGGCAGACCATAGCGGCCCTGCGTGTACAGGGTGGCCAACTCGACGCCGGCAGCGCGAGCCGATTCCAGCCCGATGTGGTTGGGGCTGCCAAACGCCACTAGGAAACGCGCCCACAAGTCGTGGGTGAAAGTGCCTGTCTCGCCATCGATCAGCACCAGGCGTTCGGGATGGCCGGCGGCGCGCAACTTGCCCAGCTTCCCCGCCAGTTCGCCGATGGCCTCATCCCAGGAGATCGGCCTCCACTTGCCCTCGCCACGTGCGCCGATCCGTCGCAAGGGTGAACGCACGCGGTCCGGGTGATACAGCGCCTGCAGCGCCGCCTGTCCGCGACTACAGAGGCCACCGAGGTTCACCGGGTGATCTGGATTGCCTTCAATCTTGACCGCCCTGCCCTCCACCACGCGCACCTTGATCCCGCAGCCTGCGTCGCACAGGGCGCAGGTGGAAAGCACCCAGCGTTCCTCGCCGGCTCGCCCCCCACGCCCGCCCGGCACAGGCGGCTTGTCGATGCGATAGGGATCCCTGCTCCGGCGACAGCCCAGGGCCGCGGCGCCCGCCAGTGCCGCGCCACCCAGAAGCTCACGTCGGCCGAATCGACTCATGCATCACTTGTGACAGGCGAGGCAGTCCAGGCTGGCCTGCTCGCTGCGGTGGCAGGCGACGCACTCACTCATTTCCAAGTGCACGTCCGCCTCGCCGAGCGCCTGATTGACCGCGCTCATGTCGCGGTGACACTCCTCACACCCCATGTGGTCCAGCGTGACATGCGCCGCGTGCGAAAAATACACATGCCCGGGCAGGCGGTTGAGCTGCACCCAGGCGAGTTCCTGGCCGCGCGCCGCAAAGGCGCGCACCTCCGGTTCGGCGGGCTCCTGGCCCTGCGGCGTCTTGTGGCAGTCCATGCAGTCGGCCAGGGTGGGAAACGAAGCCCTGGCTTCGCCCTCCACCCCCTGGTGGCAGGCTCGGCACTTCATGGCCTTGGCGATGTGGCGCTTGTGACTCATGGGCAGGGGCTGGCTCGTGCCCCTGGCCGGCGCAAGGCGCGCACCGGCCACGCCGACGACAGCGACGGCGACGAGCAGGATGATCCCTATTCTTCGGTGGGCGTATGACACGGCAGCGCTTCTGGCAGGAAACACTCTACCGCTTCGCTGGCCGGCTGGCTGCCCAGGAAGGGCCACCGCCCCCTTGCACCGTCGTCTGAAGCCGCTTTCGGTGTGCCGAATTATTCGTATTGACTTCCGAATAGACGTTCGGCACACTGAATTCATCTTTCGCTGGGGGATCAAGGTTTCAAAATGCAGGCACCTCAAAGACGTGAACGAGAGATCGCGCGAACCCGCGAGGACATTGTGGAGGCGGCGAGTCGGGCCTTCGTGGAAATCGGCGTACACGACGCCACCATGCAGGACATCGCTCGCGAGGCTGGCTACACGGCGGCGTCGCTCTATACCTATTTTCGCAGCAAGCAGGAAATCGTCGAGGCCGTGATGGACCTGCTCACGGCCGAATTTCTGCGTGTGTTCGAGCAACCGCTGCCCGGCAACCTGACCTTCCCGCAGCGCTTCGAGATCCTGCTCGTGCGACAGCTTGAGCTGGTCGAGAAGCGGCGGGCGTTGATGCTCACCTTTCATTCCGCGGAAGCCGAGAGCGGCCGCTGCCCGGGCGGCAGCCACGGTCAATCCTTCCACGAAAACTTCGAGCGGCGCATCCTCGGCCTGGCTGACTGGATGAAAAGGAACGCCAAGCCCGAGGAGCTTGGCGGTCACGATCCAGAGGTGGTGGCGCGGCTCTTGGTCGGCATGGTGTTCGGGCTGTTGCACGGCTGGGTGGCCAGGTCGGAGCAGGGCAACCTGGCCGACCGCGCTCCCCTGGTGCGCGACTTCTTCTTCCACGGCGTGTCGGGAAATCCCAAAGCTGGAGCCAAGAGAAAATGAGTGCTTCGTTCACCAAGATCACGCTCGCAACGTTGGCGATGTCGCTGCTGGCAGCCAGGACTGCGGCGGCTGAACCCATGACCCTGGCCAAGTGCATTGACGTTGCATTGCACGGCAATCCCGACATCACCAGCGCGAACCTGGAAGTGGAAGCCACGACCGCGCAGAGGAAGAGCGCGCGCGGCGCTTTCGGGCCAAGGCTGCACCTCGATGCGGGAATCCAGCGCTGGGACAGCCCGCTAAGCGCAAACTTCGCTGACATGCTCATTCCGGTCGTGAACGCGGGCCTGGCCAAGAACGGCCAAAACAACGCTCTCACCAAGAGTGATTTCACCGGCCAACTCGCCCCACTCGCTCAGCCCATCGAACTTCGCGCACAAACCACTTGGTCCGCGTCGGTCACCCTTGCCCAGCCGATTACCTCGCTTTGGACCATCAATGAAGGCTATGCCCTGCGCAAGATGGGCGTGGACCTGGCCGGGCTGCAGCGCAAGGTCGCCCGCCGCGACGTCGCCTTTCAGGTGACCGAGGCCTACTACCGGGTGCTGCAGGCCATGCGCATGGCCGAGGTGGCGCAGAACTCAGTCGAGAACATCGATGCTCAGGTCAAACGCGCGCAATCCTTCTTCCGCGCGGGAACCGTGGGCCGCAACGACGTCCTGCGTGCCGAGTTGGGTCTGGCCGCAGCCAAGCAACGCCTGATCCAGGCCAACGGCGGCGTGGTGTTGGCGCGCGGACAACTGGCCAGACTCATGGGCTTGCCGCCGGAAAGCCCGATCGATCCGGTGGATTCGATTACCGACGTGGCTGTCACGCCTGTGATGCCCGCCACGCAGGCCGAGGACCGCGCCGTGGCCGAACGACTGGAGATGAAGGAGATCGCGGCGCAGACCGAGCTGGCTCGGGCGAGCGAGAGCCTGGCCAAGTCGAAGATGCTGCCCCAGGTGAACGCGGTAGCCAACTACACGCACGCGTCACCGGCGACGATGTTTGCACCGAAGCAGGACATCTGGTTCATCGGCGGCACCGCGTCCTGGGACATCTGGGAAGGCGGCGGCACCTACTACGGCATTGACGAAGCGAAGGCACGCCTAGCCCAGGCGCTGGCCGCCCGGCGCAAGGCCGAGGACATGATCCGCCTGGAAACCCGCAGCGCGCATGTCAACGCCACCACCGCGGCCCAGGCCCTGACTGTGGCCCGCGATGCCGTCGCACAAGCCGAAGAGAACTTCCGCATCGAGCAGAAGCGCTACGAGAGCGGGGACAACACCTCGTTCGACGTGCTCGACGCCGAGAACCAGCTCACCACCGCGCGCGGCCAGCTTCAGGCTGCGACCTACGACAGCCTCATCGCCCAATCCAACCTGGCCCGCGCCATGGGTCAGCAAGACCCGCTTCAAGTCAGCACCCTATGACTCACAAAGTTTTCAGCACCCCACAGTCCACCGTGCCACCGAGGTTCTTCATGACGGCTCGCCCACTGTTCGTCCCGTTCTTCGTCCTTGCCACCCTTTCCTGCCAGCGCGGCGCCGAGGTTGCGCGTCTGCCGCAGGCCCAAGCGGCGCCGGCTGTGGCCGCCCTGCCGACCCCGACGCCGCCAGCACCCGCGACCGCGCTCGCTGCCGATCCACCCGCTGCTGTGGCCCGAAGTGCCAGCCCGTTCCTATCTGGCACGACCGAGGCCCACCGCAGAAGCACGCTGACGCCCAAGGTGTCGAGCGCCGTCACGCGCGTGCACGTCCGCGAGGGCGACATGGTCAAGCAGGGCCAGCCGCTGGTCACCCTGGACACGCGCGATTTCCTGCTGCGCGCCGAGCAGGCCGAGGCCGCGCGCGACGGTGCCAAGGTCCAGCTCGACGCCGCCAAGCTGGACTGGGATCGTGTCAAGTCCTTGCTGGCGGAAACCGCCGTGCCGCAAAGCCAATTTGACGCGATCGACGCGCGCTACAAGGGCGCAAAAGCCGGCCTGGCTGCAGCAGAAGCCGCGGTGGGCCTGGCCACGAAGGCCTTGCACGACTCGGTGGTGCGCGCGCCTTTCGATGGGCTCATCGTCAAGCGTCTGATCAACGAGGGTGAATACGCGACGGTCATGCCAGCCACGCCACTGGTCGCCATCGAGGAGATCGACCCCATGGACTTGCGCATCCAGGTGCCGGCCACCAACATAGGCCAGGTCGCAGTGGGCGATGCCGTGCACGCGAGCCTGCCGGCCACCGGCCAGGAGCTGGACCTGCGCTTGACCCGCGTGGTTCCCGCGTCCGATCCGCATACCCGTACCTTCTCCGCCATCGTCGAGATCCCCAATCGCGACCACAGCCTGCGCTCCGGCCTGTACGCCGAGGTCACCCTGCGCCCCC
The DNA here is from genome assembly GCA_003158395.1 of Myxococcales bacterium. GTDB lineage: Bacteria > Myxococcota_A > Polyangia > Fen-1088 > Fen-1088 > Fen-1137. The sequence goes on from PMIX01000119.1 coordinate 15,462, forward strand.
GCAACGCACGCGCTCTGACGGAGACTGAAACCGCCAAGGCCAGGAGACACCTCATCCCGCCGAGAGACTTGCCATGAAACTTGCTGATGTCTCAATTCGCCGTCCGGTCTTCGCGACCGTGATGGTGGGCGTGCTGGCGGTGTTCGGCGTCTGGGCCTATCCCAAGATTCCACTGGACATGATGCCGGAGGTTGAGTTCCCCATCGTCACCGTGACCGCGGTGTACCCAGGCGCCGATCCGGAAACCATTGAATCGCGGGTCATCGACAAGCTGGAGGAAGCGGTCAGCACCGTGAACGGCATCAAGACCCTGCGCTCCACCTCGATGGAAAGCGTGGGTCTTCTCTTCGTCCAATTCGAGCTGGAACGCAAAGCCGACCAGGCGGTGCAAGACGTGCGCGACAAGGTTTCCAGCGCGCTCAAGAATTTGCCCAAGGATCTGGAGCCACCCATTGTCGAGCGCCTGGACATCAACGCCGCGCCGGTGATGTCGTTGGCGCTGGCTGGTCCCTTGGCGAAGCGCGATCTCACCTCGCTGGCCAAGGACAACATCAAGCAGAGGTTGCAGGCCATCAACGGCGTGGGCGGTGTGGACATAATCGGCGGCCAGGAACGAGAATTCCACGTGTGGATCGATCCACGCCACCTGGAATCGTATGGCTTGGCGGTGGGCGATGTGGTCCAGGCGCTGGCCGCGCAGAACGTGGAGATCCCGGGCGGCCGCCTGGACGTGGGCGCAAGCGAGCTGTCGGTCAAGACGCGTGGCCAGGTGTACTCGGCGCGCGAGTTGGAGGACATCATCATCACCGCGGCGGGTGGCGCGCCGGTGCGCATCGGGGACGTGGCACGGGTGGAGGACGGCGCGGAAGAACGGCGTTCCTACTCCACCCTCAACGGCAACTCGTCCATCACCATGCTCGTGCGCAAGCAGTCTGGCTCGAACACTGTCGAGGTCGCCCACCGGGTGAAGGCCCTGGTGAAAAAACTCCGGGACCAGCTCCCCAAGGGAGTGACCATCTCGATTCCCGTCGACAACTCGACGTTCATCGAGAACATGATCCATGACGTCAGCTTCGACCTTGTCTACGGCGCCCTGCTGGCCATCTTGATCATCATGTTCTTCCTGCACGACTGGCGCGCGACCCTGATCAGCGCCACCGCCTTGCCGGTCTCGGTCATTGCCACCTTCGCCTTTATCAAGGCCATGGGCTTCACCCTCAACGTGATCACCATGCTGGGCTTGTCGCTCTCCATCGGCATTCTGATCGACGACGCCATCGTCGTGATCGAGAACATTCACCGCCACCTGGAGATGGGCAAGTCCCCCATGAAGGCCGCGGGCGAGGCCACGGCTGAGATCGGCCTGGCGGTCATGGCCACCACCGCATCGATCTTGGCGGTGTTCGTACCGGTGGCCACCATGAAGGGCATGATTGGCCGTATCTTCGTGCAGTTCGGCCTGACCGTGGCCTTCGCCGTGAGCGTCTCGCTGTTCGTGGCCTTCACGCTTACACCCATGCTGTCCTCGCGCTTTCTGCGCACACACACCGGCAAGGGCGCCCTCGGGAAGGCCATCGAGCGCTTCCTCAACGTGATCGACGCCGCCTACCGCCAAGTGCTGGCGGGCGCTCTCAGGCATCGCGGGCTGACCGTGCTGGTCGCGCTCCTGGTCTTCGTGGCCAGCATCATGCTGGTCTTCGTGGTGCCCAAGGAATTCATGGCTACCGAGGACCGCAGCATGTTCTCGGTCAAGATCGAGCTGCCCAGCGGCTCCTCGCTGGCAGCCAACGAAACCTTCACCGAGGCGATAGCCAGCAAGCTGCGCGCGGTGCCAGGGGTCAAGGAGACCCTGGTCACCATCGGTGGCACCTCGCAGTCCGAGATCAACCGTTCGGAGATCCAGGTCAACCTGGTCAAGCGCCACCAGCGCAAGTTCACCCAGGCCCAGGCGGTCGAGTACGTGCGCAAGCAGTTCCCCACCTGGACCGACCGCAAGGACGTCAACTACGCGGTCGAGCCGTACAACTTCGTGGGCGGCGGCAGCTCGGCCTTCCGTAGTGCCATGCTGCAGTTCAACGTGCGTGGCCGCAATTACGACGAGATCAGCAAGGCCACCGACGAATTGACCGCCTGGATGAAAACCCAGCCGGGCTACGTGGACGTGGATGTCTCGTACCGCGGTGGCAAACCCGAGGTGGCCATCAACATCGATCGCGATCGCGCCGCCGATTTGGGGGTGCCCATCGCGGCCATCGCCAGCACGGTACGCAGCATGATGGCGGGCGACAAGGTCAGCGAGATCTCCAGTGACGGCCAGCGTTGGGACGTGCGCCTAAGGCTGGACGAGGTTTTCCGCCAGAAGGCCGGTGATCTGCTTGCCTTCAAGATCCGCTCGACCACTGGTCAACTGGTCAACATGTCCAGCGTGGTGTCCATTACGCCCGGCACGGGGCCGGCGAAGATCGACCGCCAGAACCGACAGCGCCAGATCACTGTCTACGCCAACCTGGCGGGCGGCAAGACCTTGGGCACCGGCGTGACCGAGGTGGAGACCAAGGCCAAGAAAGTGGTTCCCGCCACCATGAACACCGACTGGGCTGGCATGGGCGACATCATGCGGGAGTCGTTTGGATACCTCTTCGAGGCACTCATACTCGCCATCATCATCGTGTACCTGGTGCTGGCGGCGCAGTTCGAGAGCTTCCTGCACCCCTTCACCATCATGCTGTCGCTCCCCCTGTCCATGGTGGGCGCACTGGGGGCCATCGCCCTGGCGCACTCGACCATCAGCATGATTACCCTCATCGGCATCATCTTGCTCATGGGCCTGGTGACCAAGAACGCGATTCTGCTGGTGGACTACACCAACACGCTTCGCCGCCACGGCAAGAACCGGCGCGAGGCGCTGCTGGCTGCGGGCCCAGTTCGGCTACGACCCATCCTGATGACCACCGGGGCGATGATCTTCGGCATGACGCCAGTGGCCCTGGGGCTCTCCGAAGGCAGCGAGTTGCGCTCACCCATGGCCATCGCGGTCATCGGCGGCCTCATCACCTCCACCATGCTCACCCTGGTTGTAATACCGGTCGCCTACGACATCATCGACGCTGTTGCCGAGCGCCTCCTGGGCCATGCTACCGTCATGCACGAAGGCGAGGAAACGCCCATCGAGGCCAAGGCCAAGGGCCACGCTGTGGCGACTTCGTGATCGCGCGGCCGCAAAACAACGATCGAGGCGCCAACGTTTTCTCCTCAATCTCTTCCGTCCCAGAGCCTGGTCAAGTCGAAGGGGTCTTTGGGGGCCTGAGCGTCAGGGACCCCTCCCGATCAGGTGATGACTCTGACCAAGATCAGCCTGCCGGCTGGCGCGGTCATCAGCGGATCGAACAATGGGACAGGGTTGTCGTCGCTGATCGTGACCCTGTGTCGTAGATTCGGGCCATCCGAACCAGCCCCTGGCGAGGTTTGCACGCAACCATGCACTCGATGCACCAAGTCCGATCCCCTGATGGAACCAATATCGCCTACGAAAGGCGGGGCCACGGGCCGCCGCTGGTCATGGTGCATGGGTCATCGCTCGACCACGCGCGCTGGGGACGCAGCGTCGCAGGGCTGGCCGGGCGATTCACCTTGCTGATGATGGATCGGCGCGGCCGCGGGGCGAGCGGGGATGGTCCCATCTATTCCATCGAACGCGAGTTCGAGGACGTGGCGGCGGTTGCGGAGGCTGCCGGCGGGCCGGTCCACCTGCTGGGTCACTCGTACGGCGCCGTGTGCGCCATGGAGGCTTCGCGCCTCACCTCGGCCATCGACAAACTGGTACTGTACGAGCCACCCTTTCCGGTTGGCCACCCCGGCCCGATCTTCGGCCCTCATATGGCCGAGCGTCTCGAGGACTTGCTTCAGCGCGGTGAGCGCGATGCTCTGGTGGAGGTTTTTCTACGCGAGGTGGTCGGGGTCAGCGAGGCGGAGTTGCAGGCCTTGCGCCGCTCATCCACCTGGCGGGTGCGTGTGCAGGCCGCACACACGCTGCCGCGCGAGGTGCGGATGGCGGAGACTTATCGCTTCGACCCCAGTCGCTTGGCCAAGGTGCGGACGCCGACGCTGCTGCTCCTGGGCACAGAAAGCCCGCGCCTCATGCACGATTCGACCATGGCGGCCCATGCGGCCTTGCAGAACAGTCGGGTGGAGCTGCTGCCGGGTCAGGGCCATGCCGCCATGACCACGGCACCGGAGATGTTTCTGGCCAAGGTGCTGGCATTTCTGCAAGGCGAAGCCTGATCCCTCCCCGCGCTTGCGCGCCCCCCTTGCGAGTCGTCTGCCAAACACACTACCATGTCGTCCATGCAGCCCTCCTACGCCCACGGAATAGCATCTGTGCCTCTGCTTGGCGAGACCATCGGCGAGAACCTCCGCCGGACGGTAGAGCAGTTCGGGGATCGCGAGGCCCTGGTCTCACGCCACCAAGATTACCGCGCCACCTACCGTCAGCTCTGGGAAGAGACGGGTATCATCGGGCGCGGGTTGATGGCGCGCGGGGTGAAGAAGGGCGACCGGATCGGGCTGTGGTCGCCTAACCGCTACGAATGGGTGGTCACCCAGTACGCCACCTCTCGCATTGGCGCCATCATGGTGAACATCAACCCGGCCTACCGCAGCCACGAACTGGAGCACGTGCTCACGCAATCGGGCTGTTCCCTGCTGATCATGGCGCGCGCGTTCCGCCAGACCGACTACGTGTCGATGTTCAAGGAGGTGGAAGAGCGGCTGCCCGAGCACATCAAGGCCATTGTCATCGACGATGAATGGGGCACGTTGCGGGAGGATGGCCGGCATGTCTCAGAGGAGGAACTGGCCCACCGCGAGCAAACGCTGGATCCCGACGACCCCATCGACATCCAGTACACCAGTGGCACCACCGGCTTTCCCAAGGGCGCCACGCTGTCCCACCACAACCTCCTGAACAACGGCTACTTCGTGGGCCGCACGCTTGCGTACAGCGAGAGAGACCGCATCTGCATTGCGGTACCGCTGTATCACTGCTTTGGCCAGGTCATGGGCAACCTGGCGGCCACCAGCCACGGCGCGTGCATGATCTTCCCGGGTGAGGCATTCGACGCGGGCACCGTGCTAGCCACCGTCGAGAAAGAGCGCTGCACCTCGCTCTACGGCGTGCCCACTATGTTCATCGCCGAGCTGGAGCACCCGAACTTCAGCAAGACCGATTTTGCCAGTCTGCGCACCGGCATCATGGCCGGCTCGCCTTGCCCGATCGAGGTGATGAAGCGCGTGCAGAAGGACATGCACATGCCGGAGATCACCATCTGCTACGGCATGACCGAGACCTCGCCGGTGTCCACCCAGAGCAAGGTGGACGATCCGCTGGACAAGCGCGTGGCCACCGTAGGTTGCGTGCATCCGAACCTGGAGGTCAAGATCGTTGACCCAGCCACGGGCCGGGTGGTTCCCCGCGGCACGGTGGGCGAGCTGTGCACGCGCGGCTATTCAGTCATGCTGGGCTACTGGAATGATCTGCACTCAACTCGTCAGGCCATCGATGGTGCGCGCTGGATGCACACCGGCGACCTGGCCACCATGGACAACGATGGCTACGTCAACATCGTCGGCCGCATCAAGGACATGGTCATGCGCGGGGGTGAGAACATCTATCCGCGCGAGGTGGAGGAGTTCCTGTACACCAAGCCTGAGATCGCAGATGTGCAAGTCATCGGCGTGCCCGACGCCAAGTATGGCGAGGAGCTGATGGCCTGGGTCAAACTGCGACCGGGCTCGAGCCTGGGTGGCGACGAGCTGCGCGCCTTTTGCAAGGGCAAGATCGCGACCTACAAGATCCCGCGCTACTGGAAGTTCGTGGATGCTTTCCCCATGACGGTGACCGGCAAGATCCAGAAGTACAAGATGCGCGAGATGGCGGTGGAAGAGCTGAAGCTGCAGAGCGCGGCCGGCATCAAGACGGCTTGACGCCGGCGCCGTCGCTACGACATCTGGATCCCGCCGCACACCGGTAGATACGTGCCCGTGACAAAGCGCGACCAGTCCGCACAATAGAAGAGCACGGCGCCTGCCACGTCCTCCGGTTGGCCAAAGCGTCGCAGGGGTGTGCGGGCAGCGGTTCTTTCGCGCATCTCCTTGGGCATGAAGGCGATGGCGTCGGTGTCGGTGGCGCCGGGCGCGACGACGTTCACCCGAACACCGTGTGGCCCCAACTCCAGAGCCAGTGACTTGGAGAACCCGTCGAGGGCGGACTTGGCCGTACTATGGGCGACGAAACCCTCGCCGGGGACCCGGGAAAGGCCGCTGCTGATGTTCACGATACAGCCCCTCCGGCGCTGGACCATGCCCGGCGCGACCGCCTGGCAGGGATAGTAGATGGCCTTCATTTCGCCCAAGACCTTCTTCTCGAAATCTTCCCACTTGTGTTGCACGAAGGGGATGATCGGGAAGTGGATGCTGGCGTTGTTGACCAGGATGTCCACCGGGCCGTGGGCGGATTCGGTCGTCCGTACCATCGCCTCCACGTCTTCGCGCACGGTCACATCGGCCCGCACCAGGATGGCTTCACCACCAGCGCGCGCGATCTCGTCAACCATCTTCTCGCCCTTCTCGCGGCTCTGAAGGTAGTTGACCGTGACCTTGGCCCCCTGGGTAGCCAGAAGCTTGGCCGTGGCTGCACCGATGCCTCGACTGGAACCGGTGACGATGGCGACCTTATCGCGAAGAATCATCTGCGTACTCCTCGGGAAATCCAGGCTAGAAGTGCACCTGGATCTCATAGCGGCGATTCTTCGCCTTCTTGGCCGGCGTGTTGTCGGGCGTGACCAGTGGGCGCTCCGAGCCCATGCCGATGGCCACGATCTCGCTCTTGGGGATACCACGCGCCACCAATTCGCGCTCGATCACGGCGGCACGCTTGCCCGACAGCTCCTTGTTGTGCTCCGGCTTGCCACTCGAGTCGGTGTGGCCGGAAACCTCGAACTTGAAGCTGGTCACGCCCGCGACGCCAAGCCGCTTCTTCGCCTCGACCAGAGAGTTGGCCAGGTTCTTCAGTTTCTTGTCACAGCCAGCCACCAACTCGTCGCTGTCGGTCTTAAAGCTGCACTGGTTCTTGCGTCCCTCGGCGAGCAGCCTGGCATTCACTTCCTTGGCCGCCTTGTCGCGCGCCCCGCTAGCCGCGCCCCCCGCGGCTTTCTTGGCCAGGCCGCCCAGGTCCAGCGCATAGGCCGACGGCGCCACGATTGACACTGCTAGTGCAAGGGTCCATCCCATTCGCGTCTTTGTCATGGATGAACGATTACGCCTAGCAAGCGGCGAGTGCAAGTCGGGAGCCTTTCAGTGCTAGAAGACCCCCACGATGTCCGCCCGCCTCCGCCCACTTGTTGCCGTCCTCTTGCTGGCCGGCACGACGGCGTTCAAGCCCTCGACGCCACCCCAGCAACGCAGCGCCATCCTCATCTCATGGGACGGGGCCTTGCGCGAACACGTCAACGACTGCCTAGGGCGCAACCAGATGCCCAACTTGGCGCAACTGATCAAGGAAGGGCGGATGGTGAACATCGAGGTCTCGGGCCACGTCACCGACACCAGGGCCGGGCACGCGCAGATGCTGACCGGCTACGATCCCGACCTTACCGGCGTGTTTTCCAACACCCGCTTCCGGCCTATCCCACGCGGCACCTCGATCTTTGAACGGCTGCAGCAGTCCTTTGGCAAGAAGGGCATCGCCACCATCATGGTGACGGGCAAGGCCATGGGCCTGGGTCCCGGTGCACCCAGAATCCCGGCCGAGGCAGAAGCGTCAAGCCCGATCTCCGACGAGCCGAGCGATGAGAACGAAAAGCAGGCGCGCCGGGTGGAAAAGATACGCCTGGCCGGCGAACAGAACGTGTTGGGTCAGCCTTTCCACTTGGTCAAGGGCAGCCTGACGATGTGGGATGGCGACCTGCCCCGCGACGCGCGCGGCGTGGGGCAGAAAGTCCTTGGAATCATCGACAGGTTCGGCCCCAAAGGTCGCTTCTTCCTGTTCGTCCACTTCGGCGATGCGGACGTCAACGGCCACAAATACGGCGAGGATTCACGGGAATACAACGACGCCCTGGTTTCTCTCGACACCTGGCTGGGCCGAATGGTGGCCCAACTCAAGACGAACCGGCTCTACGACCACACCGCCCTCTACGTCACCTCGGACCATGGCTTCGACGTGGGAACCACCCACCACNNGGCGAGCAACGAGACATCACGCCCACCATCCTGCAAGCCCTGGGCGTGGACATCAGCACGATCACCCCGGTTTTGCCTGGCAAGTCTCTGCGCAAGCAGGAATAGGACACAGGCCGGACCAAGGACTGAAAGCCACAGCGACGCCCGATGCCGCCGTCTGCATCACGACGCCTCACCGTCAGATGCAGCCGGGCTCGGCCGGCGCACCGCCCGCCACATGACCCCCAACTCGTCCACCGTGACCAAACGGAGCGAGAAAAGCAGACCGCCATAGCCCAAGACGAACACGCCGAATAGGGCGGCATCGACCGCGGGCGACGATCGCAGAAACCCCAGGGGCAAAAAGATGACTCCCAATCCCACCACCCACGCCCAACGGCGCAGGGAATACCCCACCACCCTCCGCATACGCCAGGTGAAAAACCCAGCCTGCGCGACCACTGCGCCCAGCACAGCCAGGCTCGCGCCCCAGCTTCCCCAGCGGCCGGCGAACGACAGACCCAGCAACCAGAAGGTTCCCAGCCGCAACACCGCTGCGACCAGGGCCACCGCGGGCCGGTCGTGCGTCAGCGCCGACAGGTTGGCCGCACTGGTCAGCGACAAGGCCACCAGGCCGGTTGCCAACAGGATCAAGTTCGCCGCCACCGGCCGATACGCACTACCCAGCACCAGGGGCACGAGATCGCGGCCGATCAGCACGGCTGCCAGCACCATGACCACGCTCCCCAGTGCCTGCCACTTCAACAAGCGCTCGATCCACAAACGTACCGCGGCCCGGTCACCTTCCAAACGGAGTATGGTCAGAAGCGGGGCAAACGCGAGCGCGATCTGCGGAAGCCCCACCGCCGCCGTCAGATAGGCCGAGTAGGCCACGCCGAAAAAACCAACTTCAGCGTAGTCGCCGCAGGTGGCTCGCACCAGAGCCTCGCCGCTGCGCTCAAATGCCGCCAGGACTAAGTCGCTGACGTAGAAGATCAATCCCAGACGCAGGTAGGGCGCTACGCCGTGAAGGTCGATGCGAATGGCCGCCCAGGTCAGGAAGGGCCGCGCCCCAATGAGCCCCACCAGCAACACGACCAACTCCGCCAGCAACACGCCCAGGGCGGCACCGCGTAGCCCGCTCACCAAGTACCCGGGCAACATGAAAGCCAGAGTCCCCCACTGCCGCACGATATCC
>PMIX01000110.1:0-2211 GCA_003158395.1 Myxococcales bacterium
CGTGCGGCAGAAGCCGAACTGGTTGAGTTCCAGGCCGAGACGCTCGGCCAATTCCTTGACCCCGGCATTGGGCCGCAGGCCGGCCGACAGAACCACCAGGTCGAACTCGGGCCGCTGCTCCTCGCCGTTGTCGTCGAAATAGCGGATACGCAGGTTCTTGGTGTCGGGCATTTCGACCAGGCGCGACGGGATGGCGCGAATGAACTTGACCTTCTGCTCGTCGCGCGCCCGGTTGATGTACTGGTCGAACTCCTTGCCGAAGGCACGTACGTCCATGCAGAACACGGACACATCCAGGCCGGGCACATGCTCGATGGCCACCATCGCTTCCTTGGCAGCGGCCATGCAACAAATCGAAGAGCAGTAACCGTTGCCGCGTGCGGTGTCGCGCGAGCCCACGCACTGGATGAAGGCGATGCGCTTGGGGTGCTTGCCGTCAGAGGGCCGCAGCACATCGCCGCTGGTGGGGCCGGCGGCGCTCAACAAGCGCTCGAACTGGACGTTGGACATGACGTTGCTGTAGCGACCGTGGCCAAACTCGCCGCGCAGCGCGGGATCAAATTCCTCGAACCCGGGCGTGAGCAGGATGGCTCCGACATTCAGGGTCTCGGTGACCGGCAGCATGTCGTGCACGATGGCACCAGCGGAGCACGCCTTCACGCACTGGCCGCACTCGCTGCAAAGGCCGCAGGCCAGGCAGCGCTTAGCCTCGGCGATGGCATCCTCGTACGAGTAGCCGACATCAATCTCGCCGAACCCGCGCACGCGCTCTTCCGGAGCGGCCTGCTTCATCTTGCGTCGCTCGACCGGCGGTGCGTCCGTGTCGGGGGTGGGCGCCAGTTCTTCAGTCTTGCTGGTCGCGTCCTCGACTGCGGCGCCCTTTTCCGCCAAGGTCCCGCGCAGGAAGCTGTCGATCGCAGTGGCCGCGCGGTGGCCCTGGGCCATGGCATCGACCAAGGAAGCCGGTCCCAGCACCGCGTCTCCGCCGGCAAAGACACCGGGAACGCTGGTCGCCAGGGTCTCGCGGTCAGAGACGATGCGGCCGCCAGGGCCTGCCGCCAGCGGAGCCATGGCTTCGATACCCTGGCCGATGGTCACGATCACCGTGTCAGCGTCCAGGCTGGTCACCTGGGCGTCGTCGAATTCGGGAGCGAACCGGCGCTTGTCGTCGAACACGCGTGTGCATGCGCGGAATGAGACGCCCGAAACCTTCCCATTCCGCGTGAGGATCTTGGTGGGACCAAGGCTGGTGTGGAAGACCACGCCTTCCTCCAGCGCCTCGCCGGCTTCCCAGGAATGGGCGGGCATCTCCTCGCGTTTCTCCAGGCAGGCCAGATCGACACTGGTGACGCCCGGCAGCCGGCGGGCGCACCGGGCAACGTCCATGGCCACGTCGCCTCCGCCTATGACCAGCACTTTCGGTCCGATGGCAGGCCGGCGGCCCGCGTTCACTTCGCGCAGGAAGGTCAGGCCCGGCCACACGTCCTTGGCATCTTCGCCCGGGACGCCGAGCTTCCGGCTCACCCAGGCGCCGGTCGCCACGAACACGGCGTCGAACTCGCCCGGTGCAGGGGCGCCCGGCGCAGGCTTGCCGGCTGGCTTGCCGTCGGTCGGGCGGGGTTTCAAGAGTTCCGTGGGATCCGCAACCCGGATGCTGGTCCGGGCCTCGATGCCCATGTCGAGAAGGTACTGGATCTCGTGATCGAGCACGTCGCCGGGCAGCCGGTAGCGGGGAATGCCATAGCGGAGCATGCCGCCCAGCCGCGGCATGGCATCGAATATGGTCACGCCGTAGCCCTTGGCGCGCAGATCGGTCGCGGCGGTCAGTCCGGCCGGGCCGCCGCCCACGACGGCGATGCGCTCCTTCTGCTGCATCTGCGGTGCTGGCGGAACATCCTTCAACTCATCCCGGTGGGCATAGACGTAGTCGGCCGCGAAGCGCTTCAGGTCGCGCGCCGCCACCGGCTCGTCGATGTCGTTGCGGTTGCACTTGGTCTCGCAGGGGTGCTGGCACACGCGGCCGCACACCGCAGGCAAGGGACACCGCTCGCGAACCACGTCGTAGGCTTCCTTGATCTTGCCCTGGGCGAGGAGCGCGACGTAGCCCTGCACGTTCACGCCGGCGGGGCAAGACGCCTTGCACGGGGCGCGCCCCACGGCCTTGGAAATGCCGTAGACGTTGGGGATGGCCTGCGGATAGGGGCGGAAGAT
>PMIX01000110.1:2289-5626 GCA_003158395.1 Myxococcales bacterium
TCGAGCTGGGCCATCCTGCCGCCGATGGCGGGCGACGACTCGACCAGGTAAACCTTGAACCCAGAATTGGCCAGGTCGAGTGAAGACTGGATGCCGGCGATGCCTGCGCCACACACCAATACCGCGCCGACGGGCTCGGCCGACTTTCCATTGTTTGGCTTGAACTGCTCGCTCATGGTCGTGCCCTAGGCGGGAATACCTCGGTCGGCCAGCAGCTTGCTCGGGCTGACCACCAGGCTACGCAGCCCGAGCTTCTTGCGCGGGATTCCGAAGGCCAGGCCGAGAAGTTGGGTGAAGTAGAAAACCGGCAGGCCGAAGTGTTCGCCGGCCTCCTTTTCAGTGTCCTTCTGTCGCAGGTCCAGGTTCAACTGGCACAGCGGGCACGCAGTGGCGATGCAGTCCGCGCCCACGGCCTTGGCCATGACCAAGATCTCGCGCGTCAGTCGCCGCACCACGCTGGCATCAGTGATGGAATAGCCGGCCCCGCAGCACTCGGTCTTGTGCGGCCAGGTGACCACAGTGGCGCCCGCCGCCTGCAGAACCTGGTCCATCAGGGTCGGGTTCTCGGGATCGTCGAACTGGGTCACTTCTGGCGGGCGCGCCAGCAGGCATCCGTAGTAGGGCACCACCTTCAGGCCGCGCAAGGGATGCTTGACGTGTTCCGCGATCTTCGCCACCCCTACGTCGCGCGCCAAGATCTCGAGCAGGTGCAACACCTGCGTCTGGCCGTCGTAATCCGCGCCCAGGACAGCGGCCACCTGGTTGCGTGCTTCCTTGTCGCGGGCAATGTGGTGGTTGGCGGTCTTCAGGCGGTTGTAGCAGGCAGCACAGCCCACAGCGACGGTCGCGCCCGCGGCGGCAAGAAGGTTCTTAGCCGGCAGGGCCAGGGCCAGCAGCGGATCGGTCTGGTGGGCCGCGGTGGAGCCGCAGCAAGTCCACCCCGGAACCTCGGGCATTTGCAGGCCCAGGGTCTGGCTGATGGCCAGTGTGGAAGATTGATAGTCGTGGGCGGTTCCCTCCATGGAACAACCGGGGAAAAACGCGTAGCTCACGAGGAACCTCCGTCCATCTCACGCGCGCGGCGGAAGATCTCTTCGCGTTGCTTGCGCCCCTTCACCTTTGCCGACCACAGCGGCATCTTGCCCTTCCACAGCATCATGGGCAGCTTGCCCATGTCGGAGAAGAGCTGCATGGTGCGCAGCTTGAATGAGGCCATGAGCCCGGCCTCGAACATGCGGCCGCGCTTCTTCAGGGTGCGCAGGAAGATGTCGTTGAACGCCGGCACGGTGGTCTTGCCATACACCGCGTTCTCACGCCGGCTCATGCGGCGAAGCGCATCGTTGAGCGAGGCGATGTCCACCTTCTGCGGGCAGCGAGTGAAGCAAGTCTGGCACGAGGTGCATTCCCAAATCATACGGCTGCCGAGCAGTTCATCCTTGAGCCCAAGCTGGGCCAGCCGCACCAGCGCGTGGGGCTTGATGTCCGCCCAGCCAGCGACCGGGCAGCCCGACGTGCACTTCTTGCACTGCAGGCAAGCCGACAGGTTTCCTTGGCTCTGCTTTTCGACTTCCGCCAAGAAGCCGCCGGTTGGAAAGGTGGTGGCCAGGGACGCGTTCATGTCTTCTTCTCCGTCGCGGACGCCAGCACCGCGAGCGACACGGCGCTGACCTTGCGATAGACCTCGGCGGGCGGCAGGCGCCTGCCGGCCACCGTGAGAAGATCGTCGATCGCGATGCCAAACAACCGCTCGTTCTCTTCCAGGTACGGTCGGATCACGCGCCAGTCGGCGTCGGTAACCGGGCCGAACACGCCGCCGTTGAGCTGCTGCTCGACCACCTTCCTGCGCGGATCGCGGATGTAGATGGCGCCGCCCGAGGCCAGCGAGAAGAGATTGCCGCCCGGGTAGGGAACCGCCTGCTCAACCAGTTTGCCGCGGCGGTCGAATTCCATGCCGTTGAGGATGACGAAGCCGCCGCCGTTGAGCGGATCNNCCGGCCATGAACGACTCGGCCAAGAAGTCGAGACACGTTCCGTTGATGACCACCCGCGGCCGACCCACGGCGTTGATCAGGGGCCGGCCGGCGCCGTTGCCCATGATGTACATTTCGCCGCCCTTGGCGCCGTACATGAACGTCTGGCCCACGTCGCCGAAGATCACCAGCTTGCCCCGTTTGGCGATCTGACCCACTTGATCCTGCGCGTTGCCGTGCACACGGATCTCCTCGCCATCCATGCCGCTGGCCAGATAGTCGCCGCTAGAGCCGTAGGTGTCGATGCGCACGCCGTCGGTGCCGGGGCCCAGACCCACGCCCGTGAAGCGCTGGCCGCGCAGGCGGTACACGATGAAACGCCGCCAGCCGGCCACATCGGCCTGGCGCAGATACACGGCATCGCAGTCGTCGCCTTCCGGCGGGAACTTCTCCGCGTCGATGACCAGAACTTCCTCGCCTGGCTGCGGTCCCACGATCTTCTTGCGACTCGACCAGTCCAGGCGCCGGAAGCTGCCCTCGCCGGGATCGCCCAGCAGCGGGCTGGCGTCAAAAAGCCGGTAGAGGGTTTCTTCCAGGACCGGCAGCACGGTGCTGCGTCGCTTGTCGCCGGTGTCGAAGCGCCGGTCGTAAAGCAGGGTCAAGGCCTCGATGGCCGTGGCCTTGCTGCGACCGTTGTCGCAGGACTCGACGATGCGATCGCACAGGTCGCGCAGGCCACTGGCCGGCCAGCCGGGCAGGTTCTGCACGACATGGGTGAAGAGATCCTGGGCCCGCCCTTGCTTGAGCGCTTCCAGCACCGCCTTGCGCATGCCCGCGGCGACAAGCTCAATGGGCGCCTCGCGCTTGACCTGGTCGCAGCGCACGGCACCCACGTCCAGCTTGACCTGACGGCCGAACTTGTCGGCGCAGGTGAGCTTCTTCTTTCCGTTGTCGTCATTGATGGTGAAGACGAAGGAGCCGCCGTCGGTGCTGCTGCCGCCGCGCGCGTTCCAGTACTTGTCGGCGACCGGACAGAAGCGCGCATCCTCGCGCGACAGGCTGCGCAGGGTGGCGTCGATGGCCTGCTTCTCCGAGCAGATGAGGCCGATCTGCACGTCGCCGCTGTCTGCCAACGCGAACACCTGCGGCCGCAGCATGGCGGTGTCGGTGATTCCCAGAAGCTGCATCCGCTTCTGGTCGGGGTGGTTGCGCGCGATGATGAAGAACCAGGGGCCGTCGGGCGAGGCATGGATGTGGGTGGCCTGGATCTGGCGGTAGATGCGCTGCTTGTCCTCGGGCAACTGGTCGAAGTCCAGCTCCGTGGTCGGGGCCAGCGCCTCGATGATGTATTCCAGCGGGTACTTGTA
>PMIX01000152.1 GCA_003158395.1 Myxococcales bacterium
CTGTCCCTCGCCCTCAACCCAGTCACCGCCTTCCTCGTCGTCGGATAGGAACGAGAGGATGACCTTGCCCGCCTTTTTTCTGACAGAGGCGCCTTCGCCACCGCAGTAGGTCCTGGCGATTGCGGGGTCGAGCAGCCGCGCAGGCAACCGAAGCTTCAGAATGTGCGTGCCCCAGTTCGCGAGGTAGAGGAACGCATCGAAATACTTCTCCATGCATGAGATACTTCTTGGCGATTCCCTCCAACTCGGTCAGAGGCAAGAGATCGATGGCGTCGTCCAGCATGTAGAAGACGTACTCGGGTCCCAATCTGCGGATGGCCGCGCGGAGCTTGTCGCGGTCGATGTTGACCGGCTCGTCCGACATCGTCACCTCTCCACTCTTGCCCACCGTCGAAGCGCCGCGATCCAGTCGGCGCCCGCAGGTGACGGACTGGGGAGCGGCAGATCGAGCAACGGCACACGCTGCCTGGCCTTTCCCCGCGAACAAACCGCAATGATCCGCTCGTCATCGGTCAGGTCAATCCGCTCGACCGTCACCTCGACGCCGAGCATCTCGGTCTTGAACGGGACCTCGAGGTTGTCTTCGAGCATCGTGTAGAAGCCAACGATCTGCTCGGACTCGCCGTAGGCGGCTTTCTCCCCGAGGATCGTTCTGCCGTCGATCCGGACGCGTCGTCGATCCTGGAAGGCACACATCAGACCCGGCGCGATGACCGCGGCGAAATCGGACTCGATGTCGCGTAGCTTGCCGCCTTGATCCTCTGGCCCGGATGGAGGGATGAGAAAATCAACGGTGACTCCGGCGGTGCCGCTCATCTTCCAGCGCTGCCGGGTTGGTCGCCCATCGTCGGTCAGGTCCGGCATGAAATTGGCGCCCCTCAGGCGCTCCGCCAGCGTGCGGTATCGCCTTTCGTCGAGGAGCGCGAGCTTGAGACCCACATCAAGATCCATCCTGCCGACATGCGCCGAGGTGCCCTCGGGAAGGTTGCTCTGATCGATGAGCAGTGATGGCGCGAGCCCGCCGACTACTACCACCTCGTCCATCAAGTCGCCGAGCTTGGTGGCGACATAGAGGCAGGTCTCCCGCACCAGTCTGAGTTGCTCGCCCTTGTATTCCGACGCTGGCTTGGGCTTGTCAGCCATCGTGTCTCCATGTCAGCAGCTTGGTTCGAAGGTGCTCTGCAGCCTCGGTCGAGCGCTCGGGGTGGAACTTGAGGTCGACGTAGACCTGCACGGGATGCACGCAGCGAATCCCGTCCTTCTCGACTGCGCCCTGGAACACACCGGCGTCGTTCGGGACCACCAGCCACAGGTTCGCACCGCGCGGATCTTCGCGGCAGCCGAGCCGTTCGAGAAGGGTTGCCGAGGGATCGGTGGGCAGGTAGAGCGTGGCAATGCGGAATGCCGCGAAGCGGGTGAGTGCCCAAGCTGCCGCGAGCCCGGTGGCCGCATGCTCGATTCCCTGCGCGGGTCGTCCACGTTGCCGCCACCCGAAATCCCACGCAGGAGTGGACAGCACAACAACTGCGGAATGCGACCATGGACGGCGATGCTCCGCGTTTTCTCCTGCGCGACCGCGACGACAAGTTCGGCTTTGCGTTCGACCGTGTGGCGAAGGGCTGTGGTTCGCCAAGTGCTCATCCGTGGAACGGAGTTTCCGTCGGTGACGACGAAGGAGCAGCCAAACAAGGTGAAGGCGCCGGCCAAGCCGATCTCGTGCATCATCGAGGCGATGTTTGCCATCCTCGTCAGCCTACTTCGCACGCTGCGTTCCGCGTTCCGGACCCACACCGATCTCGCCCTTGAGAACCTCGCCCTCCGCCAGCAACTCGCCGCTCTGCACCGCTGCACACCCCGAGTCCGCCTACGCCGAGCTGACCGGGCCTTCTGGATTGGCCTCTCTCAGATCTGGTCGCATTGGTCCGATGCCATCGTCATCGTCAAGCCCGACACCGTGGTCCGCTGGCATCTCGCGGGTTTCCGTCTGTTCTGGAGATGGAAATCTCGCTCGCGCACGCCGGCGAAGGACGACGTCTCTCCAGAGGTCAAGCAGCTCATCGGACGGATGGCCGAGGCGAACGTGACCTGGGGCGCGCCCAGAATCCATGGCGAGTTTCAACGCCGAGCTGCCTGACCAGCGTCCGCACAGGTCGTCGTCCTGAGCGCGACGGTCAAAATCTGTCCCGCACACAATTCCACCGAACGATCTGCTTTGACCGAGTCTGCGGCCTCGGCCTCGTCGTTCATGGAAATGTTCTCTGCACCGCCGAACGACGGCCATCGGGCAGCTGGATGTCGATCTGGCGAAGGACACGGGGGAATCATGCCCCACGGGGCGTAGTGCCCCAGAAATCTGTTCAAGATCCACGCCGATTCAACCACGGAAGATCTGGTCTTGACCAACCGGCCACTTCATAGCCGAAGGACAGGGCGCAATTCCCGCCCCTTGCCCCCCACAACGTGCGGAACCTCTGACCATGGCGACGGCCACTCGCAGTATTTCAAATCTCGGCGTACGATCTGCGGATGAGCCACTATCGCGTCTCAGCGCCAACCCTCTGGATCGTGTTCGTGGGCTTGGCGCTGCCCGGGGCGTGTGGGCGCACGCCCTTGCTGCCGGGGCAGCCTTGCGCGCTGGCAGGTGATGTCCGCTCTTGCTCGAACCGCTGTGGCAGCGGACAGCAAATCTGTCAGGACGGCTTCTGGCAACCGTGTCAGGTGGATCCCCAACAGATCGATTGCCGCAACACCTGCGGTGAGGGGACAGCGCTTTGCTCTGACGACAAGATGGGAATATGCGAAGTAGCTCCCCAGCAGTTGCCCTGTCGCGACGCCTGCGGTGACGGAACGGCGCTTTGCTCTGACAACAAGATGGGAACATGCGAGGTGCCGGATCCAGCTCCTGCGAGTTGCACGACGAGGTGTGGTCCTGGCCAGAAGACTTGCCACGCCGGTGTCTGGGGAAGTTGCGAATACGTCGCTGGGCCGCGCCCCTGTACGGCTAGTTGCAGCCGTTTCGATGGTGACGGCAGCCAAAGCTGTGTCAACGGAAGCTGGGGGGCGTGTGTGGTCGCACGCCGCGAAGATGTGTGTACCAGCGCCTGCGGCACTGGGAAGCTGGTTTGTGACCAAGGTCAATGGTACGCCTGCGATGCGCCTCAGCCGTTTCCCCCGCGCTTGCATGCGGTCATCCACGATTTCACGCCAACCACGAACTCCGACTTCGAGCGTGCGGACATTACGTCTTCGATCGACGATCGCGGTGTGCTTTTGCCGGACCTCGGTGCCGATGGCCTGCCGGTGTTTGCCTCGACTGGCGCCACGCGCACGATTTCAGGGCCGCAATCCTTCAACACCTGGTACCGCGACGTGCCCGGGGTGAACCTGAAAACGACGAAAGATCTGCAGCTCGTTGCTTCGCCAGGCGACCCCAACTTTTACATCTACGAAAATGCGAATTTCTTCCCCATCGACGGTGAGCTGTTCGGCAACTACGATGATAGCGGCCACAACTTCCACTTCACGTTGATGATCAATACCGAGTTTGTCTATGTCGGCGGTGAAACGTTCTCGTTCACCGGCGACGACGACCTCTGGGTCTTCATCAACCGAAAGCTAGCGATTGATCTCGGCGGCGTCCATGAGGCCGAAACCGCGAGCTTGGATTTAGACCAGCAAGCGTCGGCTTTGAACATCAGTCGTGGCAATCGCTACAAGCTGGACCTGTTCTTCGCCGAACGGCACACGATCTCGTCGACTTTCAACATTCACACAAGCATTGCGGACGTCGGATCCTGTCCCTAGCACTAGAGCGCATCTCATAAATCGCTCCGCGTCGCCTGGCCGGCTGCGGGCCCCGCCCGCGTCGTTGCTCGTCGTCGGAATACGTCGAGTATTACTCCTCCTCGCGCCTCGCGTCCGGGGCTCCTCGCTCGGCCAGGGCTCGGTCCGGATTTATGAGATGCGCTCAACTGTGTCGGATTCTCCCCTCGGCATCAGTCGGCGGAACCCTGGGAGGGTTCCGCACCTCCCGCGCACGGACGGTCGAGCAAAGCCCGACCGTCCCCACGCGACTGCTGCGGGTCCCGCCCGCTTTCTCGCTTCTCAGTCAGATACGTCGAGTATCTTCCCNNCTCGTCGCGGCCGGGCCTCCTCGCGACGCGACGGCTCGGTCCGAATCCAACACAGTAGTGCTAGTCGAGTCAGCGCAAGCCCGCGTTCATCCGGCCAGACCCACCGTCGGCGTGCGTGCCACGCGAGCGAACCAGGCGTGCCACATCGACTCCACCATCCTCAAGTCGCTCGACGCTGGGCGGCGGGCGGACTTGCCATCAAACACATTCTCGCCAGGTTCTGGCAGAATGATAAAAGCAGGGGCGTGAGCGCGCGATTTCCTCCAAGGCTCGATTGGATTTCAGTTTCCACACTGTTGCTCGCAGGGATCGCTTTTCCATGCTCCGTTTCCATTGCCGCCGAATTGAACACCGATCTTCCCGCACGCTTCGTCCTGGACATGGTTCACGACAATCCGGGCGAGCCACCCCAACCCACTGCCTTCCGCGACCCGCGCAAGCTGGCGGACTGGGGTTACAACGGCCAGGTGCTCCTGGCCCAAGCGGAGGCGTGCGAGACCTTCGACGCGATTGCGCCAGACATCTTGCCGAAGAATGGCGACGCGCGCATATGGATCGAACAGCACGCGCGGACACTCGAAAAACTGGCGAAGCAGGCCCACGCCGCCGGCATCAAGGCCTATGCGTGGATGCAATTCAGCGTGCTGCCCAGGGCGCTGGTCGCGCGTTTCAAAAACCAGATTTGCGACGGGCAGGGGCGCATCGATCTGGAACGTCCGATGATGCAAAGAATCCTGCGCGCGCAGGTTGCGGAGCTGTTCGACCGATGCCCGTCGCTGGACGGCATCGTGGTCCGCACGGGCGAAATCTATTTGCACGACACCCCCCATCACAGAGCGAGCGGCAACCAAGACACGAATCTGCTCCAGGCTGGCACGGCGATCCTGCGCGGGCCGGAAAGTCACATTGCGCTGCTGAGACTTCTGCGCGACGAAGCCTGCGTGAAGCGCGGCAAAGTGGTTTTCTATCGCACGTGGGATTTCGGGAACAATTTTCACGTCAACCCGGAATACTACTTGAAAGTCACCGCTGCGATTGAGCCGCACCCGAACTTGATCTTTTCAATCAAACATCAGGCGGGTGATTTTCTCCGGATGACGCCGTTCAATCCCACGCTCGGTCTCGGCAAGCACCGGCAGATCGTCGAGGTGCAATGCCAGCGCGAGGCCTATGGCAAGGGCGCGCATCCGTTTTACATTGGCGACGGCGTCATCAACGGATGGGAGGAATACGCAACGCCCACGCAGCCCGGCCGGCCGAGGGGTCTGCGCGACATCGTGAACAACACCAATTTCGCCGGCGTGTGGACGTGGTCGCGCGGCGGCGGCTGGGAAGGACCCTACATCACCAACGAACTCTGGTGCGCGCTCAACGCTTATGTCATCGCCAAATACGCGGGGAATCCGCAACGCAGCGAGAAGGAAATATTCGACGAGTTCGCGACGCAACAACTTGGATTGAAAGGCGGCGACGTCGCGCACTTTCGCGAACTGAACCTCCTGTCCGCCGCCGCCGTGCTGCGCGGCCAGTGCAGCCTCAGGGGCCCGGTGGACCCTTGGTGGGCACGCGACGATTTCATTGCCGCGCCGAACGTGAGCTTCTTTGTGACCAACAATCTGGTGACGGACGCACTCGCGGAGAAAGCCGAAGCCGTGAGAATGTGGAAGCGAGTCGAAACGCTGGCCCAGCAAATCAAATCTGCCGACGCGCAGACGAAGGACTTTGCTGTCACTTCCGCAGCCTACGGGCGGATCAAGTATTCCCTCTTCGAACAAGCATGGGTGATTTTGTGCTACGGCGCGATGGGTGACGAAGGCGGGAAGTATGATTGCGCGAGGCTTTCTGCTGCGATCGCGGCGTACGACCGGTTTTGGCGGGAATGGCGGGCGTTGAAGGAAACACATCCATCCTGCGCGACGCTCTACAAGGACGTCGCTTTTCAAAACAAACCCGGCATCGGTGTAGCGGTGGACAAGTATCGGAGAATCTGCGAAGCAGCAAAGTAGGAACTGTGCGCCACTGCATACCGGACCCTGCA
>PMIX01000287.1 GCA_003158395.1 Myxococcales bacterium
CGGGCAAAGACCGCTGGCCCTTACCGAGATGAATGTCGCCTACGACGCCACCACGTGCGTGCTCGACGCCTCGCCGGGCACCGTCGGTTCGGCACTTTGGATCGCGGACAGCCTCGGTACCTCGATGGGGCTCGGGCTCTGGACTTCGGCTATTTGGGACATCAGCGATACCGAGACGTGGGCACTGGGATTCATCGGCGGTCCGCCCGCCCACCAACCACGGCCAGAGTACTACGCCTACTTGTTCTACGCCCAGCACTTTGGTCCGACCTTGATTGGCGTGACTTTGTCGCCGGCAAACGTGAGTGTCTATGCGAGCCGCAATGCCGCGGACAATGCGACCGACATCATCGTGGCGAACTGGAACACCACAACCCAGCCCTTGAGATTCGAGGTCACCGGACTGGCGTCGGCATCTGCAACGTCGCCGACCTTCCAGTTACCTGCGGTTTCTCTCGCGGCGATCGAGCTCGCGGACACCGGTGCGACCAACGCATGGGTCTACGGGGAGGCAGAAAGGTTGGTTGGGCAGGGCCCGCAAGTGCTTGCGCCGGGAACCGCACCTGGCGCGTACCCCGATGCAGGTGCGGGCTCGGCCGGCCGCACCGTCGGGGTCGGCTGCCAATCAGGTGGCCTGACCTGCACGCAAGCCATCCTGCCTGGGCCCGCCATCACGACGAACGGTTCTGCGAGTGGCGCGAACCTGAGCTTCGGCACAGCCCCCAACGCGTGGGGCTCCTACGCGTACGCGGCCAGCGGGCAAACCAAACCCACCGCCACCGTCACGGCGGACGGCAATGGTCTCACCATCTCGGGCGGCTTCACGCCTCTCGCCAGCTCGGGCGCCAATTGGGAGGGCTTCGGTCTCTATTACAGCAGTTCGAGCTGCATCAACGCCTCGTCGTATACGGGGGTGAAGTTCGACTTCTCAGGTGACCTCGGCGGGTGCTCCTTCCAGTTCGGTGCTGGGTTCAGCCGCGACCTTGCGAATGCCGATGACCCGACACGCGGCGCCTGCGTCGGCACCTCCGCGAGTTGCTACGGTCCCGCTGCCGAGATCACAGCGGCGGCGCTCGCAGCGACGCCATTGGCCCCCACCATTCACGTGCCGTTCACCTCTTTGACTGGCGGCATGCCCGTCAGCACTTTCGATCCGAATTTCATGGCGAGCCTGCAGTGGCAGCTCAGTACCACACTGGCCAATCCTGACGGTGGCATGTGCTCGGCCAAGTTCACGATCGCGAATGTTTCCTTCTATTGATTCGGCAGCAGTGCGGAAGGTCGGCGAAGCGATGAAGGAGCCTGCCCGACGTCCCCTTGCGACAGTTTGTGTTCACGGTCCCTTTCTCGCTGCGATTTCCGCTCGCGTTCGACGGAGCATTGCATCTCGCTGGACGGTGTCTTACTCGGCCGATCGCGATGGCAAGGGTCTGATGTTTCATCCGCGCCCGCGCCCTCGCAGGAAGAGATCGAGTCTCTCGTGGGTAGAGCCAGCAAGCGCATCCTACGTTTTCCCAGCGCCGCAAAGTTATCACCTTTGGCCGGTCTTGGTTCGCCTGTCGCGCTTGGAATCAGTCAACTACAAGCCACCCAACGACATACCGATCATGAAGCTGCCACCAACCAGCCCGGAGGATGAAGTACCCGCCTCGTCGGGATAGGGGTGTTGCGTCCGAGCTGCACCCAGGTTCACCAGGAGCCGCATGTTGAACCCAACGCCCGACTTTCCCCAGTAGGTTGCGTCCAATCCGGTATCAAAGTGGTAGACATTCACCTCACGAGCGTAGGTTCGGTAGTCGTCGTCACTACGAATCTCACCGCTGTAGTAGCTGAAACCAGCTAATAGCGGAATTCTGAGGTTCCAGTGCGTTCCCGACGGCCGCGGGTTCAGCACGCTGGGGGACAGGCCAGCCCGCACCGTGATCGTGGTGCCCTGTTCATCCATGATTAGCCTTTGCGCTGACATCCCCGCTTCGATCTCCACCAGATTCAGGAATCGCTGTCCAAGATATGCTCCAATTATCGTGAAGCCACGGCCATCGTCGCCCCCGACCAACGGAAGTGCCAGTCGGGCCGTAAGCACAGTCCGGTGCGCAAACGGGTTCGGTTCGTCATCAGCGGCCCTGGCCTGACCGCTAAGAAATCCGGCCACCATGGCAGTGGCGAATGAAAGGCGAATGCGCTGCCTCGACCTGAAGGACAACATGCGTGGTGTGCGGCCGCAAAGTGAGTGCCATGAGCCTAGCCCTTTCGAACAAGATTTTTCTGCGTCGGGGAACCGTCCCGCCGTGGGCCGCCACGCCCACCGACGTGCCACCCCAGGTTCCGTGAGGCGGATCTGACCGCGAGCAGAGCGTCCCGAGAGGTGCGTCCCGAGCATGCGGCACAGTCTACCGCATCTGCACCCCGCCGCCTGGTGGGCCATGGTCATTTTGAATAGGGTTCGTGATAGACGAACTGGAGCCAAACTGACCACCGGCCGGTCGGGCTCGGACGACAAGACCGCCTCGCCCCCTTTGTCCCGGGAACTTCAGGCTGGGTTCTAGCAGTTGGTGTATAGCTGAAGCTGCCATGAGACCTGACCACATCCGACGCGCATCTCTTTGCTCGCGCTCGCACCTCTGGACGGCTGTCGCCGTTCCGGCCCTGCTGGCGCTCGCGGCAGCAGCTCACGCCGAGCCCGCTTTGGCCAACGTGCATGCGCGAAAGTCCGTCAGCTTGAACGGCAAGTGGAACACCATCATTGACCTTTACGACGTGGGGTACGTCGACTATCGCGGCGTCTCCCAGGATGCCCTAGCCAGACCCACCAGGGGCTTTTCTCTCGACCGCCGTCAGCAGGACAAATCCGAGTTGCTTGAATACAACTTCGACACCAGCCCCACCCTCACGGTGCCGGGCGACTGGAATTCACAGAACGATCGCCTGCTGTACTACGAGGGTACGATCTGGTACCGGCGACGCTTCGACGCGCCGAAATCCGCGCCGGGCAATCGACTGTTCGTGCATTTCGGCGCGGCCAACTACGAGGCCGATGTCTATCTGAACGGCCGGAGGCTGGGCAGGCATGTGGGCGGGTTCACGCCCTTCGCCTATGAAATTACCGGTCTCGCCAAGGAGAAGGGAGAGCATTCGCGGTTTTGAAGGAATTCTACGACGAGCTGGAGCAACGAGGCGCAAAGGGCGAGTGAGGACCGTGGGCAGCACAGCGAGAGGCGGGGCCGGGCATCCTAGCGCGACGCCAGCAAACGGGCGGCGCAT
>PMIX01000436.1 GCA_003158395.1 Myxococcales bacterium
CGATCTGCAGATTCGCTTGCGCCAACTTGGCTACGATTGCGTTCTGGTGCCCGAGTCGCGCGTTCTGCACAAGTACACGGAGCGGTTCTCGGCGCGCAAATATGCGCTGCTCGACCGCAACCGGTGGCTGGTGCTGATCAAGGACTGGCCCTTGGCACGATTGGCCGTGGCGGCGCCAGCCCTGGCCGGTGCTGAGCTGGCGGTGCTGCTGTTCGCGGCCCGCCGAGGCTGGCTGCGTGAGAAGCTGGCCAGCTATGGCGAGATCTTCCGTCTGCTGCCAGCGGTCTTGCGTGACCGCCGCAAAGTTCAGAAAGATCGTTCACCAAACGCGACAGACGGCGCTTTTCTGACCGGCAGCATCCGGTTTCCCGAACTTGACCACCCCATCATTACACGGGTGGCCAACCCGGTTCTGTCTGCCTATTGGTCCTTTGTGCGCAAAGTGCTGCGCGTACCGTGACCGGCCTTTGATCAATGGCTGGTCGCAGTTTCTCGGAGCACTTGGAGGATGCGCGAATCGTTGCGCGGATCCGCGCCGGCAAGAGGCGCCTGGATGACAAATCCGTCTTCCGTAATGCTTTCCGTCTCCAGCCAGGGACCAACGGCGGCAATCGAAGAGGCTGAAGTGGTGAATGTCCCGAGATAGATCCGGACGCCGTCCACTCCCGCCCTTGAGGAGATCTCAGCTCTGTCCCAGCTTCGCCCTGATGGTCTTCAGCATGGCGTCGAAGTTGACCGGCTTCTGGAAGACCGCATCCAGGCCCANNGCCAGTGCCCGAGTCGATCTCTTCCATCATGAGGTCGACGATGAGCAGGTCCGGCTGCGTTTCTTTGAATTTCTTCAGCCCCTCCTCGGCAGAAAGCGCCGTGGCGGTCAGGTAGCCGGCTTTTTCCAGCCGCAACCGCAGCGCCTCAAGGATGTCCCCGTCGTCGTCGACACATAGGATCAGGTACTTTCCGTTTTTCATCGCTCAGGCCTCTGGCTGGGGATCGCAGGCACAGCCGCGACCAGAATCGACACCGAATTGCCTCGTGTATTTATCGAAATGCTGCTCGCGCACTGCCCGCTGGGCAAAGGCTAGCGCCAGCGCCAGGTTCGCGCTGGCCTGCTCGGACAGCGACTCGCCCAGCTCACCGAAGTGATAGCCGCGAATGCCCAGGGCGTAGGCTTTCACCTGCGCACCGAACATTTCGCGCGCCAGGGCCACCACTTGGCCGGGCGTGGCGCTGTGGCTGGAAAAGCCTAGTTCGCGACTAGGCTCGACCCGGTCGAACCAGAAAGGCTCCGGCCCGTTCATGTCGGCGTCGACAAAGACCACGACGTCGTATTCGGCCAGGGTCGCGGCGTCCTCGACGGAAAGCTGGTAGTCGGACTCACAGGCCAAGCCGGCCGTGTGAAGCGGCTCCAGCGCAGCCACCAGCGCCGGTCCCAGCCCATCGTCGCCGCGGCCGGGGTTGCCGTAGCCGTAGACCAGGATGTGCGTTGCCAGGTCGCTCATCAGCGGCTCTTCTCAGCGAGAACCTTGCCTTCGACGTCCAGCACGCTCACGTCCAGCGCCATCTGCCCCAGCGCATGGGTCGCGCAAGACAGGCAAGGATCGTAGGCGCGAATGGCCACCTCGATGCGGTTGAGCAGGCCTTCCGTGATCTCCACGCCAGACAGGTGATCCTGCGCCACCTTGGTCACCGCACGGTTCATGGGCTCGTTGTTGTGGGTGGTGGAGACGATCAGGTTGCCCATGACCACCTGGTCGTTCTTGTCGACCCGGTAGTGGTGGAAGAGCGTCCCGCGCGGGGCCTCGATCACTCCCACGCCCTCCTCGCGGCGCTCGCCCTTGACCACCAGATCGCTGCCCTGCAGGTCGGCATCGTGGAGCAGGGCCTGGATCTTCTCGATAGAGTGCAGCAGCTCGACCATACGCGCCCAGTGATAGGCCATGGTGACGTTGTTGGTCTTGCCCCCGGTGACCGCACGGAATTCCTTGCGAGCCGATTCTGCGGCTGGGGTGTCGATGAAATCCGCGGTGTTCAAGCGGGCCAGAGGTCCCACCCGGTACCAGCCGGTCTCGGGCCCCAGCGTCTTGATGAAGGGGAACTTCATGTACGACCAGTCCCGCACGTCCTCGGCGATGAAGTCCACGTACTTCTGATAGTCGATCTGGTCGAAGATCTTCGTGCCCTGATTATCCACCGCGCGCAGGTTGCCGTGATACAGGTCCATGGCGCCGTCGGCCCGAACCAGAGACAGGTGGTTGGACTCGAACGAGCCAAAGGGCAAGAGTTCCTTCAGGTGGGCCGTGGTGTACTCGCGCGCGATCTTCACCGCGGAGCGGGCCCACGCCAACTGCTGATCAATATCCTTGAGCAAGACATCGCGCTCGGCCAGGCTCAGGTTCTTGTTCACCCCGCCCGGGATGGCGCCGGTTCCGTGGATCTTCTTGCCGGCGGTGGCCTTGATGACCTCCTGGCCGTACTTGCGCATCATGACGGCTTGCACGGCCAACTCAGGATACTTGGCGGCCACGCCGATGACGTTGCGGATGGCAGGATCGGCATCGAAGCCAAAAAGCAGGTCAGGCGACGCCAGGTGAAAAAAGTGCAGCGCGTGCGACTGGTACATCTGCCCGTAGTGCATCAGGCGGCGGATCTTTTCCGCCGTGGGCGTCAGGTTCTCGCCGCCCACGATGCGGTCCATGGCCTTGGCCGCAGCCAGGTGGTGGCTAACCGGACAGATGCCACACAGGCGCTGGGTCAAAACCGGGACCTCCCAGAAAAACCGCCCCTGAATGAAGCGCTCGAAGCCGCGAAACTCCACCACATGCAGGCGGGCTTGCACAACCTTGCCGGCCTCGTCGAGAAGGATGGTGACTTTTCCGTGACCCTCGACACGGGTAACGGGCTCGATGACCACTCGTTTGATGACGCTCACGTCACACTCCTTGGTACGCTTCAATCGTACTTGATGAGCCCGTAGGGCAATTTCACCGGCTTGCCAGTCAGCAACGCCACCAACGATTCCCACAAGGTGTCCGCCGAGGGCGGGCACCCGGGCAGGAAGTAGTCGATCTTCACCACCTCGTGACAGGGATAGACCTTGTTGAGAAGTAGCGGAATTTCAGGATCGTTAGGAATCTTCTGGCTTGGATTGTGAACCGTGGGCCCGTGCAGATACGCCTCGTCCAGGCATTCGCGCAAGGGAATGCCGTTGCGCATGGCCGGCACGCCGCCCATGGTTGCGCATTCACCGATCACCAACAGGGTATCGCAGTGCTGGCGATAATTCTGCAGCACGTGCACATTCTCTTCGTTGCAGCAGCCGCCCTCGATGATTCCCACGGCGCAACGGCCGGTGAACTCTTTGATGTCATTGATGGGCGACTTGTCGAAGTCGACCAGTTCGACCAGCTTCAAGATGCGCTCGTCAATGTCGAGCAGAGACATGTGACAGCCAAAGCAGCCCGCCAGGGAGATCGTCGCAATCTTGGGCTTGGCCGTCATCGCGCGTCTCCTGCCTGCGCCGCTTGGGCGCCCTTCTCGATCTCTGACCCGATGGGCTCGTGGTCAAACGCCCGCTGCCCAATCGGGATAGCATAGCCGACGCGCTTCTTCATCAGCGAGCCCACCGGACAGGCCTCGCTGGCCATGTCGGCGACTGCCGCGTCGGTCCCGCCCAGCCCGTTGGCCGCGTTGGCGGCAATGTGTTTGTGCGCGCCGCGGCCCACAAAGCCGTACACATGCTTGCCGTCCAGTTCTTGCGAGGCCCGCACGCAGCGCGCGCACAGGATGCAACGGTTGCGGTCNNCCCTCGACGAACAGCATCTCAATCAGCTCGCGACGCATGTCGCGAAGGCCCTCGGTGTCGTTCTCGACCACGATGCCCTCTGCGATGGGCTGAATGCATGCCGCCTGCGGTCGGCCGTTGACCAGCACGGTACACACACGACAGCTTCCCCAAGGACTCAAGCCGCGTTTGGCGCACAGGTGGGGGATGTAGATGTTGGCCATCGCCGCGGCCTGAAGGATGGACTGGCCGGCCTGGCCGCGCACTTGCACGCCGTCGATGGTGAAGGTGATTTCGCCGCTCATGGTGTCCCTTTCACTTCCCGAAGTAGACCGACCGGCGCTGCGCCAGCGACTCGGCCACCGCCACAGCCGCGCCCCCATCGAAGGTGGGCAGCAGATCCGCCTGCCGTGTCCGCATCCGTCGCTCGTACTCGGACCGGAAGGATCGCAAGGTGGTCAGCACGGGTTGGGCCGAGGTCTGCCCCAAACCGCAGCGGCTGGTGGCTTTCACGGTTTCGCCAAGCTTTTGCAGGTACGCGAGGTCGCCTGGGCTTCCTTTGCCGTCGGCCACCTGGGCAAGGCGGTCGCGAAGCAAGCGATTACCCACGCGGCAAGGCGTGCAGTAGCCACAGCTTTCCTCGCAGAAGAACTCCATAAAGGCCTCGGCCACCCGGAGCACGTCGCGCTGCCGATTGAAGATCATCACGGCGCCGCCGGTGGCCAGATCGTCGAAGCGCAAAGTGCGGCCGAAGTCGCTCGGGCCGATCATCTGTCCCGAAGCGCCGCCGACCTGCACAGCCGCCGTCTCTAGCGCGCCCACCATGTTGAGCAGGTCGCTGACCTTGACGCCGAAGGGCAACTCGTACACGCCTGGCCGGTCGCAGTCACCGGAAACGCTGTACAGCTTGGTGCCGGTGCTGTCGCTGGTGCCGATTGAGCTGAACCAGCCCGGTCCATTTTCCAGGATGCGGGCCACACAGCAGAAGGTTTCCACGTTGTTGATGACCGTGGGCCGGCCCAGGTAGCCGGACTGCGCCGGGAACGGAGGCCGGTTCTTCGGATCGCCGCGCTTGCCTTCGCACGAGCTGAGCAGCGCGGTCTCCTCACCACAGATATAGGCACCGGCGCCCAACTGGATGCGGATGTCGAAACTGAACCCTCGCCTGCCCAGGATGTCGTGGCCGAGAAGGCCCGCCTCGCGGCGTTCCTTGAGCAGGTTTTCCAAGAACGCGAGCAGATAAGCGTATTCGCCGCGCAGGTAGACAATCCCGGTGGCCGCCCCCACGCCGTAACCGGCGATGGTCATGCCCTCGAAGACCAGGTCCGCCGCCTCGGTGAGGATCACGCGATCCTTGAACGTGCCGGGCTCGCCCTCGTCGGCGTTGCACACCACGATCTTGTTGTCTCCCGTCGCCGCGCGCGCGAACTCCCATTTCATGCCGGTGGGGAAGCCCGCGCCCCCGCGTCCACGCAGACGCGAAACCTTGATGCTCTTGATGACCTCGGTGGCACTTTCCGCCAAGGCCTTGCGCAGGGCCGTGCCGCGGGCCAAGGGTGCAAAGATCACCGGTCCCCGCTCGCGCAGGTTGTTCCTGACCACGGAACGAACCAGCGGATGACTGTTGTTGCCGTTGCCCAGGGTGAGCTTCAGGTGCTCGACGCTTCCGCTGGTGCGCAGGACCTCGATCAACTCGCGTGCCTGGTCGCTCGACAGATTGGTGACAACCTTGTCGTTGATGAGCGCAGCCGGGGCCTGATCGCATAGGCCGATGCAGGGCGTGTGCTGCAGGGTAAACAGCCCGTCAGCGGTGGTCTGGCCGAAATCGATCCCCAGCTCCTCGCAAAAGGCGCGCCCCACGCGATCCGCGCCGTGCATCTGGTCGATGATGTCGTTGCACAGGCGGATGACGAATTTCCCGCGTGGCTGGGGCGAGAAGAACGCGTAGAACGACAGCGTGCTCTCGACCTCCACCCGTGGCAGCGACACCGCCCGCGCGATGGCGTCCACCGCTTCGCCCGACACACTGCCCAGCCGTCGATGCGCCTCGAGCAGGATATCCATCAGCCGCGTCGGTTCGTTGCCGAACCGTCCGCAGATTTCCCGGATGACGCTTTCCTGAGTCTCGGCCATTTTGTCCTTCATCTTCGCTTGTCTGTCACTCTTCGGTCGCCGCCCCGGCGCGAAAAGGCCCTGCCGCACCCGCGTACCCGCTTGGCCTCCTATATAGAAAACTCGCTTCCATTTCAAGCCTTAACGCCACCTCGTCGGGGACGCGGTCACGACGGGATCCCGGTGTGGACAGGCTTGCGCTGGTCCAGGCCGTTCTGGTACCCAGCACGCGGACCGAAGCGGTGGCTGCCCAACGCGGCTACAATGCGGCCATGGCAAGCCATGAATCAGCCGCCCAGCCGGCCGAATTAGTTATCGTGTTCATGACCGCGCCCGATGCGGACGTGGCAGGCCGCATCGCCAGCGCCTTGGTCGATGAAAGGCTAGTGGCGTGCGTGAACATCCTGCCCGGCCTGCGTTCTATCTATCGATGGGAAGGCGAGCTGTGCGACGAAGCCGAGGTGCTCTGTCTGATGAAGACGCGGCTCGACCTCTTTCCTGCACTCCGTGACCGCATCGCCATCCTTCACCCGTACCAGGTGCCCGAAATTATCGCCCTGCCGCTTGCCGCCGGGAGCGCGCCGTACCTCGATTGGGTCCGCCAGTCCACGAAGTAGAGAGACCCAGGCGTTCACCTTCACAGCACGAAGGGAATGATCGCTTTCCGCGCCCGCGGATAGTCAGCGAAGGTGGCACGATACCAGGCCTGGTGTTTGAGCGCGCGCGGCACCAGGTTGGCCGCGGTCCACAGGGCGAAGACCAGGCCTGGCCAGGAAAGTGTGGCGATGGCCCAGCCCGTCCACTCGATCATTTCGCCGAGGTAGTTCGGGCAGGACACCAGGCGAAAGAGCGGGCCATCGGGAACCACGTACGCGCCGCCCGACTGTCGACGCAGGCGGCGCAGCTCGCGATCCGCCAGCACATGGATAGCGAACCCCGCGGCGAACAGGATCACACCGACAAGGAAGGGAACGCTCCACAGCCAAGCCGCGGGCCGCGCAGGCGAGAGGGTGAACAGCCAACGACCGTTCAAATAGGCGTTGACGACATTGAAGAATGCACCCGAGGCGAGCACCACCAGGGGCATGGGTTTGCTGGCCGACGGAAGCAAGAAAGCAAACAAGAAGCTGCGGTAGAGGTAGTGCCCGAGCCAAAGAACCAGAGCCGCCAGCGCCGCCAGGTTCGCACGGCGATCGCCGAGGAAGAACATGACGGTCATGAGCAGGGGCGACGGCGCCTCCATCAGCACCCAGGCCAGGCGCGCTTTCACCACCGGTCCCCACCCTGGCCGGCCGTGGCGGCCGTAGGGCGCGGGCCGCAGCAACAAATAGGGCGCCACCGCAAGCGCCAAGACAACCCAGGCGCCGAGAATCCAACCGTACAGCCTCGGCTCGCTCATGTCAGCTTGCCGGCCTGCTTGAACCACTGGTAGGTGTCGCGCAGGGTTTCCTCAAGCGGTCGGGGGTTGTGCCCGAGCTCGGCGCTGGCTCGAAGGCAACTGATGCGGCGGTGATTGCGCAGCACGCGCAGCGAATCCGGGGTGAACAGCGGCCGCCGCCCCCGAAGCCGGGCCCAGCCTGCGGCGAACGGCGCCGCCGCGCGTGCCAGCCCCATGGGCACAACCAGACGCGGGATCCTGGCACCCGAAACCCGGCCCCACAGCCGGGCGAGCTCGAAAAACGGCAACCAGTGGCCGGCCAGGAGGTAGTGCTCGCCCTTGCGGCCGCGACGTTCAGCCTGCAAAACCGAGGCGACCACGTCACGCACGTCGACCCAGTTGAAGCCTGCCCCTCCCACCAGGGCGGGAAAGCGACCGTGAACAAGGTCGAGCAGCACCTCCCCCATGGCCGAGGGCGCAAAGTCGTAGGGACCGATCACCGACGAGGGATTCACGATGACGGCATCCAGCCCACGCGCTACCGCGGCCATCACCTGGCGTTCGCCCTCCGCTTTCGTGCGGTCGTAGACCAGGGCGTGCGGCTGGTTCTGCACCAGCGGGCGCGACTCGTCGATCACGCCATCGACCGGATCGGCGGAAAAGGCGTGGATCGAGCTGAAATGGACCAGGCGCTCCACCCCGCAGGCCAGGCACGCCTCGACCACTTTCTGCGTGCCGCCCACATTCACGGTTTCGACTCGCCCAGGCGGATCCCACCCCACCGAGATGCGCGCCGCCAGGTGATACACGATTCGGGCGCCAGCCAAGGCGCGGCGGCACGCCTCGCCGTCGGTCACGTCACAGCGGACCACCTCGACGGGCAGACCAACAATGCCAGCCATGTGCTCACGCACCAGCGCCCGCACCCGCCGTCCCTGCGCCAGCAGGCTGCGCACCAGATTGGCTCCTATGTGACCCGCGGCTCCTGTAACAGCCACGAGCCCTTTGGCATCGTCTTGTTCGCTCACCGGTCCTCCGCCCAGCAGCCTACACCAGGTCCGGCGGCGGTTAGTAGCGCAGAGCTACGGACGGCTATTGGTACAGCACCGCGTTCGCGAGTATTGTGGTCCCGTTGTCTCCACCCGCGATGAGCACGACACTACTAGGCAACAATAGTGTCGCCGTGTGCCCCATCCTTGTTTCGACCATTCCTCCGGCTGCCGTGGAAGTTCCGCTGCCTGAGTCGTAGAGCTCTGGGCCAGCAGAGCCGCCGACGAATAGCACGATCCCGCCAGGCAACAAGGTGGCCGTGTGGTACGCCCTTGCCGCGGAAATGCCTTGGGTGGACGTGAATGTCCCGGCCGCTGGATCGTACAGCTCCGCACTTGCGAGAGCCCCGCTGTTCCCCATTCCTCCTGAAATGAGCACCATTCCGTTCGGCAACAGCGTGGCGGTGTGGTACGCCCTTGCCGCTGACATGCCTTGGGTGGACGTGAATGTCCCAGCCGCGGTGTCGTATAGTTCTGCGCTCGCGAAATACCCGCCGTTGTCGTATCCGCCAGCAATGAGCACCTTCCCGTTCGGCAACAAAGTCGCCGTATGCCCGTCCCTTGCCACCGTCATGCTACCAATCACCACGAAGGCCGCGGTCGTTGGGTCGCATAGCTCCGCGCTCGCGCTGCCCCCTCCGCCGGCGATGAGCACCTTCC
>PMIX01000389.1 GCA_003158395.1 Myxococcales bacterium
GCGCGTGGACACGACAGCGTCTTGCGGACCGCGCGGGAGGCACCCGAGGCGAGAGTTCGACGTCATCTTCGACTTCTCCGCCTCGCCGGTCGGTGGCGGCCTGAAGCGTTTGCTGGCGTATGTCGACTTTTTCGCCCCCCGTCGGGGGCGCGTACTCTTCTTGGTGCATCCGCACACCGAGGAGCACGTTGCGGGCAAGACAGCCCAATACGAGGTCGTGCGGCGCAACCCATTGGCCCGGCTGTGGTTTGACCCGCGCTTCGTGAGCCGATACGGCGGCCGAACGCGCTGGTTCTTTTCCTACGGCATCCCCATCTACGGCAAGGTCGGCGACCACAATTGGTTGCACGTCAGCAACTCGCTCCCCTTCGGACTTCTGGGCCTGACCCTGGACATCAGGGCATTTGCTGGCAATTTCCTGCTCAGGGAGCGCTTTGTCAGATACGCGGACAACTGCTCAGTGGTGTCAGGCGAATCGGAATTCACGCTGGATATCTACCGCAAGACCACGGGCTGGCGTCGGCGGTTCGTGGTTCTGCGCAACGGCATGGAAGCTTTCGCGAGCGGCAGCGGCAAGGCGCGCCTGCCTGAAGCCATAACGGTGGGAACCTCACGCTACAAGCGCCTGGACAGGACCTGCGCCGTCTTCGAACGGATGCAGGCGACACGCCGCCTGGAGAAGCTACTCATCGTTGGCAATCTGGAGAGCATTCCGTTCTGGGTAAGAAGGAAGCCCTACGTCGAGTGCCTGGGCATCCTGCCACGCGAGCAGGTCTTGCAGCACATGAGGCAGGCCCAGGTGTTCATTTCGACCTCTGAGATCGAGAACTCGTCCAACGCCGTGCTCGAAGCGCTGGTCCTGGGCGGGACGGTCGTGCTGTCCGACATCCCGTCGCACCGCGAGTTGATCGGCAGCGTCGCGGGACAGGCTCTCGATGTCGATGGACTGCGTTGTCTTGAGCTTGATGCCAGCGTCAGCGCTTTGGACCTGTCCCAGTACTCCTGGGACAAGACCATCTTCCAGATGCTGTCGACCATGGCCTCTCTCTCCCGCTTTACCAGGGGCACAAATGGTGTAGAAACAAGGGACTGGTCTGCCATGGATAACGAACGACGCAGTAGCCCACGCTACCAGGTAAAGGTCGATGTCGGCATGCAGACCGAGAGCAACTTCTACACCGGGCTGACCCAGGACTTGAGTGGGGGCGGGATCTTTGTCGCCACCAACCAGATTCGGCAGGTCGGCGAGCGCATCAAGGTGCTGCTCACTTTGCCCGGGCAGGCGGAAGCCTTTGAGATCCTCACCGAGGTCCGTTGGGTACGCGACGCCTCCCTTGGCCGGAGCGTCGATGACGTCGGCATGGGCTTGCGCTTCTTGCAGATGTCGCCCGGCGCGAAGAAAGCGGTGACGGAATTTCTCAGCCAGCGCGAGTCGCTGTTTTTCGACGAGGATTGACCCCCGAGCTCACCGTCCCACGCGCAACAGCTCGATGAGCGGCGCGCTTTCCTGGACGGGCGCCAGGGGCTGGGAAAGGTCGACGCGTGCGAAAATGGCGAAGTCCTCGTCGCCCTCGGGATCGATCAGGCGTTGCTGGGCCTCCCACAGGCGCGGCGCGACGGGGGTCAGCAGGGTATTGTGTGGATTGCGCGCGGCGGGCGTGACCGTGATCTGACCGTGTTCCTGAAAATAGGGCTCCAGCTCGGCGGCCAGGCGCTCGGAAGTCCATTCCGGTGTGTCGCTGTCCGGGTTGTCGCGCAGGGCCGCCAGGGCCTCTTCCCAGTCGCGACGGGCCACGGCGCCCAGCAAGCGGTGTAGCTCGGCCCGGATGCGGGCGGCAAAGGCACGCGGGTCCGCGGCCGGATCGCGCGGCCGCGCGGCGCGAACGGGCTCGCGCGCGGCGGGCGGACCCCCCGGAGCGCGCAGCTCCTCCCACTCTTCCAGCAGACTGGAGTCGACCGTGCGCACCAGCCCGCCCAGACTGGCCAGAAGGTCCTCCACCTCCGGGGTGCGAAAAGCGGCCGGCACCGACTGGTTGAAGGTCCGGTAGGCGTCCGACAGATAGCGCAGCAGGACCCCCTCGGTCCGTTGCAGACCGTAGTCGCGCACGTAGTCGTGGAAGCTGCAGAAACGCTCAAGGATCTCGCGCGCCACGGATTTCGGGGCGATGTTCTCCTCGCCCACCCAGGGATGCTTGTCGGCAAAGGCGTTGAAGGTCTCGTAGATGAAGTCGCGGTTGGGCNNTTCGCCCTTCAGTCGATCAAGCTGAGCAAAGAGGACCGGCCGCGGATTCTCCAAAATGGATTCGACCAGCGAGAGCACGTCAAAGGCGTAGGTTTCTGCCGCCGGATCGAGCAACGGCAGGGTGTCGACCAGGTAGAGCGACAGGGTGTGGTGCAGCGAGAAGTCGTGCTGTAGCTCGGAACTGGCCACCGCCTGCGGGCAACGCGCTTTCTCGTCGACGACCAGGCTGACCAGCCCGGCCCGGCGCAGGGTCCGGAAGCAGGCGGCGGCGGTTCGGCGGTGGCGGCGCTTCATCACGTCGCTGTCGTGGCACGCGGCGATGACCTCCAGCAATTTGCGGTAGCCGCCCCCGCGCCCCGGGTCGCCCTGTTCACCCTGCAGAAGCGTCAGCAGCAGCCCGTGGCTCACGGCAAAGCGCGACTCCAGCGGCTCGGGCGTGCCCGCGACCAAGCGATCGAAGGTGCCCTTGTCGAAGTGTACATAGCCCTTTTGCGGGGGCTTCTGCATGTGCACCTTCTTGCCGCC
The DNA here is from genome assembly GCA_003158395.1 of Myxococcales bacterium. Lineage (GTDB taxonomy): Bacteria > Myxococcota_A > Polyangia > Fen-1088 > Fen-1088 > Fen-1137. Next base: position 2,768 of record PMIX01000389.1, read on the forward strand.
TGCGGCCTTGGCCCGCAGGCGCAGGTTTTCCACCACATGCGCCGGCGCTTGCGCCACCACCCAGCCGCGCTCGTCGAAGCCCTTGCGGCCGGCCCGACCCGCGATCTGCTTGAATTCGCGAACGCTGAGAATGCCATCTTTCTGCCCGTCGAACTTGCATAGCTGGGTGAACAGCACGGTTCGGATGGGGATGTTGACCCCGACGCCGAGAGTGTCTGTTCCGCTGACCACCTTGAGCAGGCCCTGCTGGCTCAGGCGTTCGACCAGGCGGCGGTAGCGCGGCAGAAGGCCGGCGTGGTGCAGGCCGATCCCGTGGCGGAGAAAGCGCAGCAGCTCCTTGCCATAGGGGCTGTCCAGCCGCTCGTCGGCAAGTGCGGTCTTGATGGCTTCCTTCTCCTCCTTGCTGCATACGTCCACGCTCATCAAGTTCTGTACTTCCTCGGCCGCCGCGCGTTGGGTGAAGTTCACCAGATAGATCGGCGCGCGGTTCTGTTTGATGAGGTCGGCGATGGTCTCGTGTAGCGGCGTGTCCCGGTACTCGAAATCGAGCGGCAC
>PMIX01000114.1:0-15962 GCA_003158395.1 Myxococcales bacterium
GGTGGAGCCACCGGTGAAACCAACGTCCGCCTTGGCAATTCAGCGTGCGGCTGTCGACTCGCTGGGGTCGACCGCAGCGCCGTGCCCTGGGCCGCGACGCTGGCGCTCGGCGTGGCCAGCCGGCTTCGGCGCCGTGGCAAACGTCAACGTCAGTCGTCGCGGTGATCCGCATGCGCGCCCACCAGCCGTATCATGAGACGGCCGGAAGGCTTGTTCCCGCCGCACCCTAGCGTTCCCTGTTTCCAGAAGCAAGGCGTCGTCGACCCCCAAGGCCTCGGGACTGACCCGCACGACCCCTCGCCGCTCGAGCGCCTTGAGCACGCGCGCCTTCGTGATCTGAACCACGTCGGCCACCTCGTCCGTCGTCAGGCGACCAAGCGCTCGGAAGACCGGCAGGCCGTCGGGTCCCGCGACATATACACCGTCGAGCGCGACGACGTGTAGACCTTGATGGGCACGAGCTGAGGGTACTGCCCCTGCGTTGCGCAGATGAGGGTCGAGATCGTCTTTCCAGCCTTCGACGTGAAGGTGTCGATGCGCTGAAGAGTTCCCTGTCCCTGGAATGTGAATTCGCCCATGGTGCCTTTCCGTGTTCGGTTCTGCTCGCGGCACCAAGAGCAATGCCACATCAAGCCTGGCTTGCAAAGGCTGTCCTGCCGAACTGGGATTCGGAGTAGACGCTTTTCGCCCGGCTGACGTCCCACGTAGGCGACCTGCGGTCGCCCTCCGGGCGGCAGTGCCCCCCGCACAGGCAGCAACCGCGTCGTCCGGCGAGATTGGGCGGTCGAAACGTGCCGGTGGGGCGACCGCAGGTCGCCCCTACATGCGAGCGGCCTCCTACTCCGAATCCCAGTGCCGAAAGCGATCGTGAACACGGCGACGCCTCCCTGCCTACCCCCCGGCGTGCGTGACCCAGGCTCGTAGGGCCGCCCGCATTTCAGTCGGGCATAGCTAACTCAGCACAGCGCGGGAGAGAAAAAGGTCGTCGTCTATTCCCGTTTCTTGGCTGGAGTCTCGTGCAGGTCAGCCGTGGTCAGCGCGGCCGAGCCGAACTTGTCGTGGATGCGGTCGAGCGCGGCGTCGAGCCGACTGGTGCGGCGGTCGGAATCGAAGAGGGGCAACTGCCCACCGTGCGAGAGAAGCCTTTGCGCTGAAACGCCGGTGAGCCTGACCTTCTGTTTCAGTTTCTCCGCCAGCAGGAGGGCGCTGGCCGCACGATAGATTGCCTGGCCGTCGTCGGTCGGTTCGTGCAGCGTCGTCTGGCGCGTGAGCAGCGTGAAATCCGCCAGCTTCAGCTTGAGCTGTACCACCGACGTTTTTCTGCCGGCCTGGCGCAGACGCCGTCCTACGCGCAGAGCCTGCGAGTGCACGTGGGGCAGCAGCGCACCCGCGCCGGCCAGATCTTCCTCGAAGGTGTCCTCGGCGCCGATGCTTTTCGCCTCATGGTCGGGAACAACTGGGCGCGGATCGATCCCGCATGCCAGTTCCCACAGGTCGCGCCCACCGGAGATGCGCTTGTCGAGCCAATCGTGGAGAAACGGTAGTGCCTGCCGGCCAAATCACAGTCCGCCGTGGAACCGGCCGAAGCNNCTGCGCAGATCGAATTTCCCAACGCGACAGACGAGCAAGTAGCCGACGGCCAGGTTGAAGAGGCCCCACAGCACGTTGACCGTCGAGGAGGACAACCCTTCCCCTGGCGGCGACGCAAACGGACTCTGGAACGGGTGCCCTGAGATCCCATTGCCCAGATGGGGCAGGGTGTTCGCGAGAAAGGCGCCCCCGAAGAAATACGCCACGTAGTGGTACCAGCGCATCGCAGCCTCCATTCTTGAACGCCACTCTTCTGCCGGGTTCGATGCGAGTCAAGGCGAACTGCGGTCAGGAAGAACACCGAGTTCTCCAGCATGGCCAGCACACCAGCCCGGCAGCCCCAATTGGCCAACATGATCTGAGAGGTCAAGTCGGCAGCGAAAACATGACCTGGCAGACCAAGTCCACCGGGGAACATGACCCGCTGGTTCATCCTTGCCGGCGCGCAGGTAGACCCGGTCTTCAGGCACGTGGCAAGGGCTCACGAAAGTCGGCAAACTAGCGCCATGAAGTACCGCTCGTTTCCCAAGATCCCGGGACTCCCCATCTCGGCGCTTGGTTTCGGGTGCATGCGTCTGCCCACGGCAGGCGGTGATTCAGCGCGCATCGACGAAGAAGCGGCCTCGCGCCTTGTCCATCAGGCCATCGACGCGGGTGTGAACTACTTCGACACGGCGTGGCCCTATCACGGCCAGCAGAGTGAGCCCTTCCTGGGTCGTGCGCTGAAGGGCCGGCGCCACCAGGTGCAGTTGGCAACCAAGCTGCCGGTGTGGCTGGTCGAGCAGGAGAGCGACTGGGAGCGCTTCATTGACCAGCAACTGATCCGGCTGGCAACCGACCGGATCGATTTCTACATGCTGCACGGCTTGGCTGGTGAGCCCTGGGACAAGGTCAGAAACCTGCACGGACTGCGCGCCCTGGAACACGCAAAAGCCGACGGCCGCATCGGGCACATCGGCTTTTCGTTTCATGGCTCGCCTGACGACTTCCGCGCCATCGTCGACGGTTTCGACTGGGAATTCTGCCTGATCCAGCTCAACTACCTAGACCAGCAGTACCAGGCCGGTCTCGAGGGCCTGCGCTACGCTGAAAGCCACAAGGTGGGCGTGGTGGTCATGGAGGCTCTGCGGGGCGGGGCACTGGCCAAGGTGCCGCCAGAGGTGGAGAGCATCTGGGCGCGTTCACCCCGGCGCTGGTCGCCCGCAGAATGGGCGCTGCGCTGGGTGTGGGATCTGCCGGGCGTGGTGAGCGTGATCTCGGGAATGAACGCCGCTAGCCAGCTTGAAGAGAACCTGCGCGTGGCGAGCAATCCGGTGGCGCTCAATGCCGACGACCGCGCTTTGGCCGACGAGGCGGCACGCTTTTTCCACACGCGTATGCCCGTGGCCTGCACTACCTGCGGCTACTGCCTGCCTTGTCCTGCCGGAGTTGCCATCCCCGAGGTGCTATCGACCTACAACACGGCCTCGATGTTCGAGAATCAGGCGGGGCCTCGCTTTGCATACGACGCCTTCCTGCTCAAGGCCGGCAGCGGCGCCGACCAGTGCACCGAATGCGCCGAGTGCGAGCCCAAGTGCCCACAGAACATCCCCATCATCGAGATGTTGGCCAAAGCCCACGCCCACCTCACCGGGTCGTGCCAGATTGGATCGAAGCCGCCGGCGCACTCGCGGGTCAATCAAGCCACCTGACACCGGCCGGCCAGTACCCCTGAAGACATGATGTGCAGATGCCAGCCAAAATGCTGTTCACCTCGACCGGGTCCCTGGGGTGGGGAGCTGTCCTCCTGAGGGCGCCGCGGATGTCCATGTGGCCAGGGCAGATGACTCAAGACGTTGTTTCCTGTCTGGGAACAAAACAAGAACCGGCGTCTTTGCTATCTTCTGGGTTAAAACGTTCCTGCATTCCCTCGACCGAATGTCCGGCATCGGGTTACGATGTTCCCTGGCATGGGCCAGAACCTCGACGCGTTCATCTCGAAGTGGGCCGCCTCGGGCGCGGCGGAGCGGGCCAACAAGGACATGTTCCTGGCNNGCTACAGATGCCCACGATGTTGCGGGCCGGCGTCTGGATCTTCCAATGCGATTGGTACCGAATATTTGCCCCCGGCAGCCAACTTGCACATCGCGATTGCCAACTGCATGAACCTGGCGAGTCTTTCGGAACTGGTGGGCGACAAGATGTAGTGCGCATCGATTGAGCTCACGACAAAGGTGTGAATGACCATGCCGTAGCGGTCCTGGGCCTACGGACGAAGAATCTATGTTCCATCCCTCTTCAGGATAATGAATGTCCAATTGAATTGCTTGTCTACTTCAATGAACCACAGGCCAAGAATATAATCATCCTTTTGGAATTCCATCCTTCTCTCTTTTTCATTGTATCCTGAGATTAAAGTAGGCCAGACCTAATCTCTTCTCTCTGCCTCAGCCTGAACCTTCTATGCAAAAGATGTTTACCTAATCTCTGTTATCAGCCATTTTGCAGATAAGCTTCGGCGAAGGAAGAACGGCGCTTGAAATGACCATGCTCTTGTCCCCAATTTGACCCACACCTCCGGAACGAACTCTGCAGCACTCTATCGAATGGCGCAAACACGCGCCGTTGGGGGCCGGCTTCCCGTCCCAGCAGGCTGATGCTTGCGCATGGGTCGCTTCCTCCCCTGCGCCATCAGTTCCCTCCGCACCGTCACAGACCCAGATAGCAAGGAGAGCCCAAAGTGAATGCACCGCATGCCCAAACAGTCACCCTCACCAACCTCACAGCGCTCGAACGAAAGGAACAGAAGATGAAGAGGACACCCCGCTCAGTGCTCGCCAGTTCCATTGCCCTCGCAACGGCCCTTCTTGGCGGAATCGCCTGCGAAGGCGACCCGAACACAGCTGTCGCAACGCCAGAGGTCAGCATGGCCACTCAGGCGCTTCAACTTGCCAACGGTGCGCAGCTTTGGCCTCACGAAGTTCCAGTCTGTTTCGTCTACGGCAAGACCTTGTGGACGGACAAGTACTGGACCACCTTCCGAAACAACCTGCAGACGTGGATCCCCAATCAGCTCGGGCGCCACGTGGACCTGCGCTTTACAGGCTGGGGTCAGTGCCCTACCAACACCGCGGGTCGCATTACAGTCAAATACACGAAAGGTGGGACGGACCACTCAAACTCGAACTTGGGGTACAACTCCGCTGGCCCGACGGTAGTCGATTTTCATGATGACGCCGTGGTCCTCAATCCGACCTGGCAGGAAACCAAGGCGCTCCATGAGTTCATGCACGCCCTCGGCTTCATCCACGAATGGGAGACATCTGCAAATACGTCGAACGACTGCGGCTATGCGAGTCTGAACACAGTTGGCCAACGATACGGTACGCCCTACGACCACGCGAGCCTTCTCAACGCTACCTACTGCCCGGGCATGGACACGCAGCATGACTACAGCGTGTGGGATCTGATTGGCATGCAGCGCGCCTACGGTCGCAAGCCTACCGGTTCGATTGTGGGTTCCAACAACTTGTGCCTCCAAATGTCCACGGTGGGCTCCTCCGACACGCCGATTGCAACCTATGACTGTACCGGCGCGGCGGTCGAGCAGTGGAAGTATACTGCGACCAACGGAATTGCCACGGAGTCTTCGTATGCTTACGGAAACATGGATGCAGAGGGTGGCATAGCTGCCGCGCATACGCGTGTCGTGAACTGGGTAGCCAACAGCACTCCAGCCCAGAATTGGACCCTCGCGAATGTTCAGATTGTTGGCCTGGGTGGATTTTGCCTTGGAGTCAAAGGTGGGAATATTGCAGTAAATCAGACGGTTGAGCTGGCCAGTTGCAGTGACACTGCCAACGCCCAGCAGTGGACTGTCAAGATGACGAGCCTATCGGGTCAGGATCGCTTCCAGCTTGCCGCCTCAGGCGGCTCTCTGTGCGCGACCGTGGGGGCGTCCGACAGCATGACTTTGCAGTCATGCAATAGTGCCTCAACCGCTCAGCTGTTCAGGTGGAATGCAAATCAGCAGATCAGTTCTGAGCTGACATCTCGCTGCCTCGACGTCTTCAATGGTGTTCCTCAGGCCGGGGCACTGGTACAACCGTACTACTGCTGGCCAGTTCCCACGGATCCCACAGACTACAGGATGACGTCGCAGACCTGGTACATTCACGGTCGTATTAAGGGCCTGGGCGGCTACTGCTTGAATACTGTGAGCTCCTCGCCAATTAACGGCACGGGGGCCGAGCTACAGTCCTGTTCCACTAGCACGACTTGGGATGTCTATCCCTATATCGGGCAATAATGCCGGACAGGACTCGGGCGGCGACCCGAGGGTTGCCGCCCCGCGGGTATGGTGCCATCGATAAAGCGGCCCGCCGGGTCAAGTGGAATTCGCTTCGCGTGGTCTTTTCCTTATTAGCCTTCGGGTGCGGGTAGTCGGGACGGGGTTTGGGTTGGCGTGGCGGATTGCGGATGGGAAGAAGAGGTCACCTCAGCCATCGATCCGTGCTCTCGATCGGGGACCATAGCCCCGGGCACATGAAAAGGTCCGAACGGGGGTGCAACCAGAGTTTCGACGCTGGGCAGCCGGCACAGCCGTGCTGTCCGAATACTCGTCGCCGAGCCTCATGCAGCCTCACGTTGGTAGTAGTTCAGAAGGCCCCCGATGCGTGAACGGCAGGCAATCGAGCCGTTTGACCCATTGTCGTTCGCCGAGCCAGGCTGGCTCTTGATCAGTTGGCCGCCAATCCCCCGCGCCTTGCGTGGCCGCCCGGTCTTGCGTCGCGAGCTGTCGTACCGTTACTCGGGCGGAGTGTATTCAGGCTCGGGCGCAAGCTCGGTTTCAGGCTTGGGCGCGGCGACCTTCCGCGTTCCTGGGGACCAGACGCCGACCTGGGCCGACAACCCCGCTTCGATCACGGTGGCCACGTCCCAGAACCCGGCCAGCGCTCGTAGCTCGGCGGCGAGCGCGAAGGTGTTGGTCAGGTGGTAGACGACACCGCCACCCAAGCCGGCCGCAAAGGGGCCGCCGTTCACGGTGTCGCTGTGTACGAAGTTGGCGTTGGAGTTGGTGGCGGAAGGGCTGGGCGCCACGTAGAGACGAAACGCCGTGCCAGCACCCAGGTTGCCTGTCGCGAAGAGCTGCAGGCTTCGCGTGCCCCCGAAGAGGTTGTCGGTGAAGAGGTACATACGGCCGAGCACGGCGAAGGCCCAGCTCTTCGGCTCCGCGTTGCCCGCATTCCCGATGGCCTCCGTATGCACGAACTGATAGCGCCCTTGCAAGGAAAACGCGATGTGATCGGTCCACTGGTAGCCGATCTCGGGCAGAAGGTGCAGAATTCCGCCCGACGCCCAACCTTTCACACTCGCTCCCGTGTAGAGCTCCGGGGTTCGGGTCGGAAACCAACCGTAGCCCGAACCCAGGCCTAGGGCCAGCCACAGATTCCGCGCCGGCCGGTGGCGGACTTCCGTGCTCAAGCCACTCTCGAGCGCGCGCTCTCTCTGGATACGGGCCAGCGGGTCCTCGTCCGAAACAGGCAGTTCTGCGCCACCCATTTCCGCTGTGCCTGAGGCGGCCTTTCGGATGAGCAAGATATTCGGGCTTTCATCGGTGCCATTCGAGGCCGTCATTTTGTTGTTCGAGTTGTACGCCTGAGCGAAAAACTGCAATGAGGTACCCTTCACATCATTGCCCTTGATCTTCACAACGTACCAGCCCTTGGGCGAACGGGTGGCGTCGGTCGAGACGAAGCGTTCAGCACCCGATAGCCGGTACTGGAGAACGACCGCTCGCGTGGCCAACGCGGGCTTGACCGCGCACCGAATGGTGAGGTCGATTCCTGGCTGCACCTCGGAAGGCGTGGGGCAATAAAGTGGCTCCCGCAGCTTGGATGGTATTTCGGGTTCGGGCGGCGGCGGCGGCGGCGGCGGCGGCGGCGGCGGCTTTTTTGCTTCCACCACAGCGGCTCCCTTCGGAGCCTTGGCGGCGGCCGACGGTTGAACCTTGGACTTGCTCTTGTCGTTGCTCGACGACTCCGAGGGGGCGGCCTTCGCCTCCGCGGGGGCGGCCTTCGCCGCGGACCCTTTCTTCTTGGCCAGCCCACGGCCCGGCTTCGCAGTCTTCGAGGACGTCGCGCACGCGGATGCAAGAAGCAAGAATGCGCAGCTACCAAGGAGACAGTGTCGAATGGTCATTTTCAAGCCCACAATGCCCTCTTTTGCGGATGATGGTTGGTAATGTCGTCGTGCCACACGGTTGCCTCCCTCCAGCCACCCAGGTCAACCTGGTTCGAGATAAGCAAAGGCAGTCATCATCAATCTATTTAACTACTTGGCTGGTTTGCCCCCCAACCCCGTCGGAGCGGAATGGGCTTCGCCAGGCGACGGCCGCCGTTGGCTATCAACGGCCGCCAAGCTGATCGATCCTCTTTTCGATGAGCGCGCGGTCAGGCGCGTTGGGCGAAGCCTTGAGATAGAGCTTGAGATGGCGCACGGCCGGTGCGGCACTACCCGCCTGGGCATAGGCCAAGCCAAGTCCGCGCCGGCTCTGGGCATCTTTCGGGTTCAACTGCAGCGCCTCTGAGAAGGCGGCGATGGCCTCGGCCGTCGCGCCGCTCAGGAGCTTGGCATTCCCCCGCTGAAAAGCCTCAGCCGCCTCCTGCGGCTTGTTGGTGGCAAGCTTGGCACCCGACGTGGCGACATCCGTTTGCTTCTTTTCCTGCCGCGGCACCGCCGGCTCGCTCGCTGTTCTCACCTTCTGAGTGACGGGTCTGTCGACGGCTGGCTTGAACGCATCCCCCGGCCCATGAACGGCAGGGTGTTCGGGAGGGGCTGGTTTCTCGGCCGCGACTTTCCTGCCCACCGGCCACGGCTTTTCCGACGCCGGAAGCGGCGCGGAGACGGACTTCTCTGGTTGGGCGGTCTTCTTGGCCGGCACAGCGACCTTTTCTGCGGCCGCCGGCTCGCTCTTTGCCGGAACCTGCGGCTTCTCTTCACCGACCGGCTGAGGCTTGGCCGGTTCCACAGCTGCAGCAGGAAGGGCAAGTTTCTCGCCGGTCGCAGGCTGTGCGGGCGCAGCCGCCTTCTCGGTCCCGACCACCGCCCTCATCGGGGCTCGCCTCTGATCCGGAGCGGACTGCTTTCGGCCGCCACCCGCAATAACGGCCACGCCTACGGCAACGAGAACCAGTACACCCACACCGCCTGCGGCAAGCAGGAGGTGGCGCCGACCTCTGCCCGGTGCGCCTGTCAGGCTTGCTGCCAAGCCCACCGAAAGCGGCGAACCCGCCCATTCCGGAACGGCGCCGGACGCGTCGGCTTTCCTTGGCCCGCCGTTGGCTCCCTCAGCGAGGGGTCCGTTTTCAGGCGCGGACGCCGCATCTGCTTTCGAGGTCGGCTCAGCGGAAAGAGGCCCTGCCGCGGCTGCGGCGCCACGTCTTGGCGCCGTGCCGCTATCGAACAACATGTTTAGATCCACATCCGCAGAACCGGGGTCCGGACCGCTCACGTCGAACGCGGCCCGTTCGGGGCGTGCCGCCACGCCGGCTGGCTCGGGAGGCGGTGGGGCAACGGTTGGGGCCATTGCGAACTCCGAGGTCGCGGTGCGAGGCTCGGCAGCCCCGGCGCTGGCTCGATCTGGGACCGCTGAATGACCTCTCGGGCTGGCAGCGGCCGGAGAAACAACCGGCCGGGCTAGTGCTGGAACTTGGGGAGCCGCAGGCTTGGCATCCCCGGGAGCCGCAACCGACGGCGACGCCGCTGACCCCGGCGGCACGGGCTTGTCGGTGGCAAGAGCGCGCGTCCGCGAAGGCGCGGCGACCGGCGGGACGTCTGACCGAGCAGGCATCCCAGACCCAAGGCCACCAGTCCACATCATAGTCTTGGCGGACGAGGCGCGCTTGTCCGCGCCCACGCCGCCGGCCACGGGGGCCACCGTGACAACCGCCCTGCCACATACTTGGCAGAGGCTGACTGGCCATGTCGTTCCCGGCTTGGGGGCCGGGAGCGGGGCGTGACAGTAAGGGCAGTTTGGCGGCGTCATTTGGCCGGCGAAGCCAGTGGAGGGGGTGGAGGCGAACCGACCGCTGGCGCCAGTGCCGGTGCCAGCGATGGGAGCGGTGGCGGCGAAGAGGGCGGCAGCGGTGNNGGGGGGCAGTGGGACCGCCGCCGGAGAGAGCCCTGCCGACCAGCCTCTCGAGCGCGTCGTCGACCACATCGCTCTTGAAGGTATCCTCGGCGCGGCTGATCAGCGCGCCCCTCTGGGCGTCAAAAAGCAGGATCTGGATCTTGACCGGCCCCTTCTTCTTGCTCTTGCTGACCCGCTCCATCTCAGCCCACAGCAGGCGATCGCCACCCAGCAGCGTGGCCACCTTCGCGGAGCACTCATCATTCGCCTGGGCACACTCAGCCTGCCCTTGCGCGGTTTCCATGCTAATCGCGGCAACCGTTCGCTCATCCACGCCGGGCACCTCGGCCCTAACCAGCTTCTCATTGAGCGCAGCGGCAACGTTGGGCAACAGGAACCTCTCGGCCGGCAGAAAGACGAGCTTCACCTTCTTGCGCGGCGGGGGTGGAGGCGGGGGTGGAGGCGGAGGCGGAACAACGACCGCAACCGGCGTCGCGGGCGGACCTCGGCGGGGCACGCAGCCGACTGGCGTGGTCAGAATCAGTCCTGACACCAGGAAGATCTTGACGGTTGAGTTCACAGTCATCTCCAAGGGCTGAATATACCCCCCATCCGCGGCGAGGGGACCATGTGGATAGCCTTTTACCACCTCTGACAGCGGTTGGCGCGGCTCGCATTATGGCAAGCCTCGGCGATCGATTCCAGTCGTCCACGCCGGCGGCAATCCTGTGGCAAGCGCAGGCACGCGGGCCGTAGCCCCGGCCGGACATTCTTCGACCGCGAAGTCTGGCTTCACCCGACCGACGGCGGCTTGCTAGCGTTCCCGTCGCAGCGGCGAGCCAAGTAGCGCCTGCGCGTTCTCCCACAGAAGACGGCGCTCGCGTTCCGGCTCAAGACCCAGAGCCCGGGCCAGGCGGAGCGTCTCGGCCTGGCTGGCCCACGGCGAATCGGTGCCGAAAAGGATGCGGTCGGCTGGGTGTGCGGTAAGAAACTCACGCCCCCGCCGTGGGCCGAGTCGTTCCAGGGACATGGAGATCTCCATGGTGATCGGTTTGCCGAGGAGGTGGCGCTCGACCTCGTCCCAGTCGTCCCACGCACCGATGTGGGTCGCCACGAATCTGAGGTTGGGAACCTTGTCGAGCAGGCGGACGATGCGCACCGGATCGGCCTTGCGGTCGTGTGGAAATGCGAAGTCAAACCCCGTGTGACAGACGACCAGCAGGCCCATCTGCTCCAGCACGCGGAAGAAGTGAAAGAGCGCCGGGTCGTCGATCTCGAAGTCCTGGTAGTAGGGGTGCAACTTGATGCCAAGCAAACCCGCTTGCGCCACCAATCGCGCCTTGCCCACGGGATCCGGTCCCTTGGGGTGAATCGAGGGAAGCGGGACAATCCTCTGCGAGGCGATCTGGCGAGACCAGTTGAGGATGGGCGCGAACTGGTCGGGCTTGGTCGCGATCGAGCACACCACAGCGCGCCCGATGCCTGCGCTGTCCATGGAAGCCAGCAGAGAGGAAACCCTCCCGTCGAGGAAGGCCTTGGCATTGCCTTCCTTCTCAAGGTGCGCAATCGCCCGTTCGGCTAGACCGTCGGGGAAGGCGTGCGCGTGAAAATCGATGATTCCGTCCAGGTCTGTGTCGTTCATAGCCCTTCCTTCAATTCCAAGTCACGCCCGCGTGGGCGTCAATTTCGTGCCGGTACTAAGTGACGAAACCGTCGCATGGTTGACGTTGCTCAACGAGACAATTTCCGTCGAGAAATGGGCCCCTCGTCCTTGTGTCCGGAAGTTGGCACGACCTGGCCGTCTTGGCTATGTCGCGCAGCGTCCAAACCAATCCAATCTCACGATATCGTTCTGGGCCGAGCTGTGCATGATATTTGCGACATTTTGGAAGTCACGGATTCAATGTCACCTAGCGTCAACAAAGAGTTCCTGACCAGGTTCATCTCCTCGACCAGGAGAAGGCTCGAACGAGCGGAGAAGGTCATTGATTCTTCGGAGCGGGCACGAGTGCCGTGGTCAATCGCGTGCTGGCCCTGTCGAAGGGCATTTCGGGCTAGTAACCGCCTTCCGCCGCACGGGGCCGAATCTCTGCTACGCCCGCAACGGCCAGCTCAAGGCGCGCAGGCGACTGCGGCCGAGTTCGCCGAGCCCGGTCTGCATATCCGACAGCCTGATGCGCTTGTGTGGATTGCGGCGCAAACCCGTGGCTAGAAGGTCGGCAAGGGCTCCCGCCTGACTGTGCCTGCGCAGCCAGCGCAACGACTCGGGGCCATCTTCGTGGGTCAGATGGGCAGCAATGAGTGCGGGCAACGCGTCCCCAGTGAAAAGGGTGCCTCCGGTTAACATCTCGTACGCCAGGCACGAAAACGCGTAGACGTCCGTCGCCCGCGGGTCCGTGCGACCGCCGAAGCTGGCGGTGTCCCACACCTCAGGCGCGCCGTAGTACGGGCTGCCGCAGCCGGGGCGAACCTTGCGACCGGCCAGGCCGAAGTCCACCAGCACCGGCGCAACGCTGGGGGCTTGCCCGCCGCGTGTCTGTGGGTCGATTTCCTTCGCGTAGCGCAAGATTACGTTGGAAGGCTTCACATCCAGGTGGCCAATGCCCGCGCTGTGCATCGCCTCCAGACCAGCCGCCAGTCCGTCGAGAATATCCAATGCCATGGGCATGGACATGGCTCGCCTGTCGAGCAGACGTTCCAGCGTAGGACCTTGCACCAGCTCCATCACCAGGATGGGTTTGGGTTTGGCGCCGGCATCGAAGGTGACAAACCCGGCCAGGTTCCTGTGGCCGGGCAAGGTCAGAAGCGCGCCCGCCTCTTCGCGGAAGAGACGAAGAAACTCCTCTTCAGACAGGGTGTGAGCCGCAGCACCGTCGTACGCGGGCACCTTGAGCGCAAAGGTTTCTGCCGATTCTTCGTGACGCTCCTCGGCTCGGCGGGCGACAAAGACTGATCCGCCGGCACCTGTGCCGATGGGGCGCAGCACGTAGAACCCGCCTAGGGTTCGGCTGGGCGGCAGCCACTGCGGCAGGGGAAGCTGGCGTCCTACCCGGGCGACCCGCGGAATCTCGCTCGAGGCCGCAAAATCGCGCGGCAGGCGCCCTATGCGCAGGAGCACGCGGCCGACTACTTCGGCGAAAAGCGGCGGCAGATCCTGGCGCACGGCCTCGGCAGCCGCCGCAGCCGCAGCCCCTAGGCTCTCATCCTTTTCCAGCAGGGCGCGTTCAACCCAGGCATCCAGCTTGCGCAAGTCGCGCGTCGATGACAAGGGGAGAAACCCCTCGCGCAGGCCCGTGCGCCGGGTGGCGCCGGCGATGAGACGAGCCGCGTAGGCAATGGCTCCAGCCAGCCGGTCGAGCGCGGTGCCGTCGTCACCACGACGCAAGTCGGAAACACACTGCGCCTCGGTGAAGGCCTCGAGCGCACGGGTGATACCGAGCAGGCTACGGCGCAGGCCTTCGACCCGCGCCGAACTGCCCGGAGGTAAGGCCTCCGCAACACCGCGCAGGCTCTGAACCAAAGCCTGCTCGTCGGCGTGGCGGCCGCTGCGCTCGCCGACGAGAAGCGCCACCTCGGCCGTGGCCGCGAACAGTTCCCTGAACTCCGGCGCCATACACGCCTCAGCCAGACAGCGAAGGTCGAAGGCGCTCTGCACGGACCAACACGCGGCAATAAAGGCGTCGGACAGTTCGTACACCTGCTCGTTCACAACCGCGTCCGCAGAGCGGGCCAGGATCGCACAGGTCAGCCGGCGCAGGGGCGTGACCGTGTCGCCGCGCACCCGCTCACACAGCATGCGGAAGGTGTGCGTACACCGGCTGCGCACGGGAATCGACGGCTCGTCCGTGGCGCCGAATTCCGCGTCCACAAGGTGGAGCAAAGTCCGCAGTTGGCGAAAGCGAAGGGTCACGTGCGGGATGGTCTTCTCGATCAGAGGCTGCTGTTCGCGGCCGAGGAGCCAGCTCCCCAGCAGCCACAACATGTCTGCCAGCGGGCCGTCGGGGCCTGGATCCTGGCGGCTACGCACCGTGAGCAGATCGGACAGGGCAGAAGTCTGCAAGAGCCCAGCGTCTAGCTCACGCAGGGCGCGGAACAGCGCCTGGCGATCCGCCGAGGTGGAGTCGCCGGTATTCTCTAGGGTGGCGATCGCCTGCTTGGCCGCCGTCAGTGCCGCGTCGGTGGCTGGGCCGAGATCGCGGCCTTCGGCAAAGGCGGACAGGGCAGCCGCAAGCGTGGTGCGCAAGCAGGGTTTCCGCCCGGCGGCACTCATATCCAAGTCGTCTATCAGCGCCTGGACGAGTGCCACCGCCCCGTCATCATCAGTCGGCGCGGTCGCGCGCAGAGTCTCGATAGCGCTGAACGCCGCCTGAGCGCCGATGGGATTGCCCACGTGCTCCTCATACAGGTCGACGAGCGCTTCGATGGCCTCGATGCCACCCACAAGGACAAGCTTGGTCAGAAGCTCCTCCGACGCCTCGGGCTCTTCTTCCACCGCGCGCGAAAGGCCGAAGATCATGACCGAAGCCACGCCGGGATCCTTGGCTGTGATCTCGCCGGCCAGGATCTCCAAACAGCGCGCCAAGGCTCTGTCGGGATCGTGCGAAAGCGTAGCGGCCAGTGAAGTGGCGGCGCGCCGCCATTCGCCGGGACCCAGGCGGGGCTGAAGGTCGTGATCGATCTCCTCAGCGCGCATCGGCACCGCTACAGCCAACAGTCCACGCGCGGCGGCCACGTGACGCCACACCAGCGACTCGCGATCGCCGATGAGACGGCTCCACGCCGCACGAACCGTCGGGCGCTCGAAGACGCGCACGCCGCTGTCGTCCCCTTCCTTGGCGCGACGGGCGGCCTCGCGCGCGGCCCGTTCGAGCAGACGCCCGGCCAGGCAGCGGGACGGCAGAGCGCCGAGCGAATGGGCGGTCAGCCATTCACGTTCCAACTCGGGCCGCGAGATGAGCGCCAAGGCCAAAGTGTCCGCACCCGTGCCCGCCGCGATGGGCAGGCGCAGCGAAAGCGCCACCCGTGCTCGCACGAGAGCGCCCCCGAGCGCGCGGGGCGATGCCAGAGCGAGCGAGGTCGCGAGCGTCACGAAAGTGGCCGCATCCCCCTCGTGCAGGGCGCTCAACACCCGCCGGCCCAGCTCGCGCTTCTCAGGCCCGGGAGGCAAGGCACCCGCCAGCTCGAAGAGTGCAGCCATGGCCACCGGCCGTGACAGGAAGCTCACGTCGTCGAGCAGCCCGCTGGACGCAGCCACCCGTACACTGTTCAGAAGAGGCTCGGTGGGCACACCTTCGAGAGGCGTAGGTTGCCGGTCCGAAGCCGCCGCAGCCAAGCTGGCCAGGCCATGTCGCCACAGCGCTCGGCGCTCCTCCACGCTCTCACGCGTGTGGATCTGCGCAAGCCCTGCCAGGTAGTCGTGCGTGCCGTGCATGCGCCGCGACCTTGTAGCGTACCAGTGTCGCAAGAAAATGGACAAGCCGGCGTAGAGCGCCGAAGCTACGCGCCGCGGTATCCGACTCCTTGTTCTCTCCGTGTTGTCTCATCGCCTGCTCATGAGAGAGAATCGGGCAGGGTTGCAGCAGGGCGTGTCTTCAACCGACCTTCTGAGATTGGTCGAGGCCTGGGTCGCCATTTCGACTTCCACCTTGGCCACCAGGGATCGGGAGGCGAGGAGCGAAGTTCTTATGGCTGCAGCTGATCGGCGCATCTGCTGCGCCGTCTTTTTGAGGTTGCGGGCCACACCGTCTGGTACGGGCAGTGAAAGCAGCAGTTCTTGGCGGAAGCGCGGATGGTGGCCGCCTTCTTGGCCCGCGGCCAGAGCGGCTTGTACCCGCCCGGATAGCAGGAAGGGGACCAAACCCGCAGCGTCGAACCCGTTCCGCCCGCGGAGAACGAAGAACTCGGTGCTGGTCACCACCGCGTTCCCACCCATGCAAAGGCGAAAGAGCGCCTCATCGACCAAGGCCACCTGGCGAAGGTAGGGCCGCAAACGCGAGATGAGGACGTCGCCGGCCTGCACCCGCCGCTTCGCGCTCCCCATGCTCGCCGGTGGAACCGGATGGTGCCGAAACACCACGAAGCCCTCGAAGGCATGCGTGGTATCGAGAATGAGAACCGCGCCCGGCTCCTTCCACGACCTTGCGGAGACGTTGTCGGCAACGATGTCCGCGTAGGCGGACAAGCAGCACCGCGCGACGACCTCGACGCGCCGGCGGGGATCGAAGCGTTCCGGCGCCAGCACCAGCCCGTCGCCCAGGTCGGC
>PMIX01000114.1:15974-17970 GCA_003158395.1 Myxococcales bacterium
TGGGGCCGAAAGGTGTTCCTGCCCAGGCCAAGGACAGCAACGACGGCAATCTGCTCGAGCAGCCAGGAACGCAAATAGGCCCATCGCTCGGCGCCAACCTTGTTGTGGGGAAGCACGATGGCCAGGCGTCCCTGCGGTTTGAGAAGCTGCACGCAACGTTCGAGAAACAAGACATCGCGTTCGGCGCGCTGGCCACGCGCGAGCTCATACGCATCTGCGTACGCGCATCCCACGTCCCCGGCAAAAGGCGGGTTGGTCAGCACAACATCGAAGCCCCGGAATCCTGGCTCTTGTGCGCGCACCAGGTCTTCCAGAACCGGTTCCGGTCCGGCAGGGATCCGCGGCTCGGGCCGCCTCAGGCTGTCGATCCGCATCACGCGTGCGGTCGCCTGGCCACTCGCGGCCAACATCACGCGGGCAACTCGTAGGGCGCGAGGATCCTGATCAAATCCCCACACCGAGCAGTGAGGCGCCTGCACCAGGGCGTGGCGAAGAAAGCCGCCCGAGCCGCAGGCCGGATCAACCACGCTCTCACCAGCCGTGGGCCTGACCATGGCGACCACTTCTGCGATCACATGCCGGGGGGTGAAGTACTGGCCTTTCTGGCCCTTGGCGGACTTTGCAACTATGAATTCGAAGATAGCATCAAGCCCGACCATCTCATCCGCCAGCAACCGCACGTGGTTCAGTACGGAGGCACAACGCATGAGCTCAGGCCCGCTCAGTCGAGTCGTAGCCCCGGGATCAAGAACCCCGCGCCATCGAACCTCGGCGGCCCGCAACAGCCGGTTGACTTCGTCCACGGCTCCGTCATCGCGCTGCCGCGCGAGAAAGGATGCCTCGACTGCTTCCAGCTCATGCATCAGCTTCGCCACGAGCAGCTTCAGTGCCTCCTCGAAAGGGTCTTCACCGCTGTGGGCGCAGATGATCTCGTCGAGTCTGAGGGCGGCAGATTCCCAGTCGCCGTGACGAAACCTATGACGTCTGGTCATTGGCCACCGCGACCCAGCCGGCAAGGCAGATCCGGAGGAGGCGTTGCATGCGGGTGAGCTACTGCTACCTGACAACCCGGGCCCAGTCCACCCAAGAGCAGGCCCCTCGTCGATGATGCGCAGCTTGCTGACGCAGATGTAGGACAAAGTCTGACACGATGGCGCGGTGCTGGCGTACATCGCTTTCAGCATCACGTCCGACTGCTTCCAGGTCGTGCGGCGCGTACTCTGTGAAGAGTGGAAACCATCTTGTTGGTTGAAGGCAACCGCAGCGCCCGTTGGATCGCGCGCAACCCGCACGATGTACGCGTCTGCCGGGTGCAGAAAGCAGCCAGCAGGGAAAGCGCTCCGTGGCCGACACCGCGCCATGCGAGGTTCAATGACTTTCTGGCAAGCGAATCCAGCCAACTTGGGCTGGACGTTACGGCGCTTGCCTGGCATCGGATTGATCGAAGGCCGAGACCAAGTTGGCCGCAAACAGCCTGCCCGGCATCCCTCCCTCCCACCCCAATGACCCCTACCCCAAGCGAAACCTGGCAGTCTGCGCGCGGCTTCCGTCCCGACCAGCTCCTTAGCACCGTGCGGAAGGCCTCTGACGGCTTTCCGCACGGTCGCTAGGAGTGTTCCGCTCTCGCCATCCGTTTCCGCCTATGCCGCTGCCACAGCGCAAAGGCCAGACCGGAGACGGCCAGCAACCAGACGCCGAAGAGCACAGCCGAGGTGTAGGGGAATGCCAGCCGGATCGACGAGCTGGGCGTGAGCCGAGTGGGCAGCGCGTGGCGATGGTCGAGAGCGAGCAGGTCCATGAGGATGGCCACCGTCGCGTGCACGAGAAACCCCGCCCAAATGCTCCGGGTCTTCATCGACAGCGAGCCCAGCACCACGCCGGCCACGAGGGCTCCGCACGCCTCAAGGTACGGCTTCGGGAAGTGAATCATGACGTAGGGGCCAACCATGAAGAAGATGGCGTTGCTGCCCAGGGCGCGCGATCCCCGAACCCAGAA
>PMIX01000416.1 GCA_003158395.1 Myxococcales bacterium
ACCGTCGCGGCCATGGCCGGTCGAGCCAGCCCTTGAGGGGCAACGAGATGGACACCTATGCCGATGATCTTTCGGATCTCGTCGAAGCCCTCGACCTGAACAGCGCTATCCTGGTCGGCCATTCCGCGGGCGGCGGAGAAGTCTCCCGTTACGTTGGGCGCCATGGCACCAAACGTGTTGCCAAGATCGTGCTGGTGGGTGCGGTATCGCCCCTGATGCTCAAGACGGGCGCTAATCCCGGCGGCCTGGCAATGGATGTGTTCGATGGAATCCGCGCTGGCGTCTCCGCGGATCGTTCGCAGTTCTACAGAGACCTTACGACGACCTTTTTCGGTGCCAACAAGCCGGGCGCGAAGGTCAGCCAAGGCGTTCGCGATGCCTTCTGGCTTCGGGGCATGCAGGGCGGCCTCCGGAACCAGCTCGAATGCATCAAAGCGTTTTCCGAGACGGACTTCACCAGGGACCTCAAGCAGTTCGACGTGCCCACCCTGATCATTCACGGCGATGACGACCAGATCGTGCCCATCNNCAAGAACGAACTCAATACCGATCTACTCGCGTTCATCAAGGGCTGAAGAGCTTTTCCCGTCGCTGGACAAGACGGTCGCAAGAACCAGGTCAGGCGGCGAGAACGTCGCATTGAGAGGTAACGATGTTTATCGGACACTACGGCCCCTCCTTCGCGCTCAAGGCTATTCGGCCAGCCATTCCACTGTGGCTACTGTTCATCGCTGTTCAGCTTGTGGACATTGGTTGGGCATTGTTGGTTCTGCTCGGCGTCGAGAGGGTTCGAATTGTTCCGGGGATAACCGCTTCGAATCCACTCGATCTCTACTACATGCCCTACACCCACAGCCTTGCAGCTGTGGCGCTGTGGTCGACGGTGGCGATCATCCTCTGGAAATTCCTGCCGCGCTCGCGGACGTGGTCCGCCGCGGCCTTGGTCGGGCTCGCCGTGTTCTCGCATTGGCTTCTGGACTTGCTAGTGCATGGGCCAGACCTGCCGGTGTACGACGACACGATGAAGGTCGGCCTGGGTCTCTGGAACTATCCGGCAATCGCACTTCTGCTCGAAGTAGTCCTCCTATTCGGCGGAATGGCCATGTACATGAGACGGACAACCGCGATCAATGCCATCGGTCGCTTCGGGCCGCCCATACTCGGAATCACGATGATCGCGGTTCAGTGCTACCTCTTCTTCGGCCNNCTCCTATGTCGTCTTTGCTGCCGTCGCCCAGTGGCTCGACCGACAGCGGAGGTCTGCGACCGTCCAACCGTGAATTGCAACGGACAGTAGACTGAGGCACACGACCCCACGCGCGACGAAGCCGAAGCAGCCCCGGCGGTTGCCCGCGACGTGTTTCAGGCGGTGCTCGCTCGCCTTCCTGCACCCGTCCGGCCATCCCTGGCGAATACGTGCTGGTGCAGGATTGCGAGGNNGTGAGTGCCGAGCGCGACTGAACTTCCGTACCACACTTGTCCCCAACGCATCGGCCTTTGTCAGCGACGCAACCCAAGTGTGTGCTTCGGGTGTGACCTTGGGCCTCGATGCTGCCGGGGCCCCAGCGTCCTTGCTCGCGCTCACCCCGCAGGAGACGGCGGCGAACGCCGCACGCAGCGACGGCCGACAGCTCGCGCTCGTTCCTTTCGGCGGGTTCGTGTATGCGGGCCTGGGGTACTTGTTCTACGACCACGCCTTGGTCGGGCCGGGAATCTTCGACGAAGAGTCGCAGGGCACGGGGCTGTGCGTGCGCGCAGACCAGGCGGTGACCTGCAATCGTGTCACGGTGAATGGCGACACGATCTTGTGGAAGCCAGACCAACGCATCTTGAACAGCGGCGGGCTTGTGGTCGACGACCGGGCCTTGGTCTATGGCTGCCGGCGCGTGGCCAGCTTCTCAACCCCGTGCACGGAATTGGCTCTTTGCCGAACGGGCGATTGGTATGTGGTTTCTGCCTGATCGGTCGAGCTACTCGGCGGGCGTCGGCCTGGATCTCCACGTTCGATTCGTCCGCTTTGAGCGCATGCAGCCTTTCGTCTCGGGCTATGCCGAGCAGCTTTGGGGCGACATGCTGCAGGGACGGCAATTTCCCGACGCATACCGCGTGCGCGCGCTGGTCGGGGTCGCGCTGCTGTCCTCGCTGGGAGAGATCCTGATCTACGGCGCGGGCGACGTGGGGAATCGCTACGGCATTCGCGGCCTGACAGAAGAGGCAACCCTGGGACTCGGAGTCCGCCTGGCCCTGGCCTCAGGACCCAAGGCGGCTGGACGTTGAAAGGCGTGTCCGGGTTGACGGCCCGCGGGCAATGGTTCAGTCTCTCGCCTGTGAAAAAGCGACCATTTGGCAATTCGGGAATCAACGTTTCGGAAATTGGCCTGGGAACTTGGCAAGTGGGAGGCCGTTGGGGCGAGCCCTTCGACGCGGCCAATGCCGAGCGCGTACTCCAGCGCGCCGTTGCCGGGGGCATCGATTTCATCGACACCGCCGACGTCNNAATGGTTCAGTCTCTCGCCTGTGACGGGGCATCCGGCTTTGTTGCAAAACCCAGACGATCCGGAGTCCGAGCCTCACCTGAAAGGTCTGCTTTCGGGCGTGCGATATGCTTGGCGCGAGATCGGCGAGCAAGCTACGACGATTGCCATCGGCGCGGCAGCGATCCTGGCAGTCTCGCTCGTGCTGCGGTCTTCGCTCAAATGCCGCTGGGGCGTCTTGGTAGAGAGCTGGTTCCGCGTGGGCGTGGCCGCCATGTGCGTGGCCGCCGCCTGGTACAAGTTGAAAAATCCCACCGAGTTCGCCATGGCCGTCGCGCAGTACCGACTCCTGCCTGCGTCAGTCGTGCGCGGGTTTTCGCTGTGGCTCCCGTCCATGGAAATAGTGGTTTCTGCCGGCCTGCTTTTCTCGCGGTGGTCGCGCGACTTCTATCTGCTGCTGGTCGGGTTGTGGCTCATGTTCATTGTGGCGCTCGCCCAGGCGTTGCTGCGGCGCCTCGGCATCGCCTGCGGTTGCTTCGAGATCCCGGGCGC
The DNA here is from genome assembly GCA_003158395.1 of Myxococcales bacterium. GTDB lineage: Bacteria > Myxococcota_A > Polyangia > Fen-1088 > Fen-1088 > Fen-1137. Next base: position 3,027 of record PMIX01000416.1, read on the forward strand.
AACCAGCACCGGCGAGACGTGGTTCAGCCTTTTGCGAGACGTCGTCCTGCTCGTGCCCATCGCCTACCTGGCCTTCAAAGCAGAGAATCGCTTCCTGTGGCGGCCCGCCGTATCTCCCTGACCAAGGGTCCCGGCCCGTTGGTGAAACAGATGGCGCGCAATTTGGTAGATCCGGCCGAAGGATTTCTTCGAGGGGCGACGCACCTGATCCACGACCGGGATCCATTGTTCACCGAGTCGTTCACGGCGGTCCTGAAATCTGGAGGCGTGGAGTGCGTGAAGATTCCAGCACTGGGCTACGGCGAGGACGCACTCACACTTTGGGTATTCACGTCACGTCTGCCAGCGTTCCTTTCGGAGCTCGGAGACCTCACCCGCAAGAACGTCAACTAGCATTGGTGCACGATGCGTCAGCAGCTTCCCAGATGCCCAGAAGCCCCAATCGACTTCTTGTTGGCCATCCTCTCCGCTCGAGACGAGGTACGATGTTCCTGGGTCATGAAGGAACACGATGTCAGAGAGCGCATCGAGAGCTTCCTCAAGCTGTCAACGGCTGCGGCAGCCCTTTTTGTAGCTGGCCTGGTGGGACCGGCGTGTAGCAGCTCTGGTCTGAAAAGGAGTGCAGGTGATGCGGGAGCCGCAAGCGGAGGCCAGGCAGGTAGCACCATCAGCAGCGGAACCACCGGAGGATTGGGTGGCACGATTGGTCCAGGTGGAGCAGGAGGTACGAGCACTTGTGGCAGCATTATTGGTCCAGGCGGAGCAGGGGGTGCCAGCATAGGCGGTACTGGTGGCACGATTGGTCCAGGCGGGCCGAAGGGGGGTGGTGGAATTACTGGCAGCTCCGGAACTGGCGGAATATGTGCATCGGCCCATACGTGCCACCCAGGCGACCAGCAGGTAGCCGGCCCCTGCACAGCAGGGCGCGAGTGCTATTCCATACAACAGTATTGTTTCAATGCAACACTTGTGTGCATGCTGCCTGAAGGTATGCACTGTAGCGATCTGGCGTGCAATCCTGGCGTTTCGCGCCCAGTTTTCTCGCAATTGTCATTATCCTTGCTACTTTCATCAGCCCTGGGTGACTCGTCCGGAGGAATTCAAGCCGTCGTTGCTGCACTCGATCAGGGGCGGTTGCATACACCAATGAACAACGTAGAGGGGCAACTTCGCGCGATCGCCAAAGACGGTCCATGGACCGATAAGGAAGGCCACATCCTGCGCGCCTCCCCCGAACTGATCAATTTGCTCGCAGGACTGCTTGAGCAAGGTGCCACCATGACAATCATGGCTTTGTTTCGCTTCAGGAACGGCCCCCACGGTGAGCCTCAGCCAGATGGCTCAGCAATAGGCCGTGCGGTGGATATCATGGAGTACCTGGGCTTCCAAATCCACCTGAACCATCCAGGGAACGCGAGCACGGCAATCTCCGGAGTTGCTGCGGTGATCAGCCACCTGCCGGCGGGCAAGTACGCGCTGGGGCTGCCACGCCCGGGTGGCGGCAAACACATCGATCCGGAGCACGACGTGTTCCTCCCGGTTACTAGCCAAGACCAAGTCG
>PMIX01000310.1 GCA_003158395.1 Myxococcales bacterium
ACCCACGATCCCACCATCGGCCGCCACGTCGTACCCATCGTGCCCGACGAAGCCCGCACCTTCGGGATGGAAGGTCTATTCCGTCAGCTCGGTATCTACTCCTCGGTGGGGCAACTCTACGAACCAGTGGATGCCGAGCAGCTCATGTCGTACCGCGAGGCCAAGGACGGCCAGATCCTCGAAGAAGGCATCAATGAGGCAGGGGCCATGTCGTCGTTCATCGCGGCCGGCACGGCCTATGCCAACCACGGCATCAACTTGATCCCATTCTACTGCTTCTATTCCATGTTCGGGTTCCAGCGCACCGGCGACTTCGCTTGGGCCGGCGCGGACATGCGCATGCGCGGCTTTCTGATGGGCGGCACCGCCGGTCGCACCACCCTGGCGGGCGAGGGCCTGCAACACCAGGACGGGCAGAGCCACCTGCTGGCCGCCAGCATTCCGAACTGCGTGGCGTACGATCCGACCTTCGCGTACGAAATGGCGGTCATCGTCCAGGACGGGCTGCGCCGGATGGTCGAGCGGCAGGAGGATGTTTTCTACTACATCACCATGATGAACGAGAACTATACCCACCCGGCCCTGCCCGACGGCGCGGCGCCGGGAATCTTGAAGGGCCTGTATTTGCTACGCGACAGTCGCATCGGCGCGGACAGGCCTCGGGTGCAGCTTTTCGGCTCAGGCGCCATCTTGCGCGAGGTGCTGGCCGCGGCCGACCTTTTGCAAGGCGACTTTGGCGTTGGCGCTGATGTGTGGAGCGTCCCCAGCTTCACCGAGTTGCGGCGCGAGGGCCTGGCTGCGGAGCGCTGGTCGCTGCTGCACCCCGAAGAGGCGCGCAAGCCTAGCTTCGTCGAGACGTGCCTGGCCAATCGCAAAGGTCCGGTAGTGGCGGCGACCGACTACGTGCGCCTCTATGCCGACCAGATCCGCCCCCTTGTCTCTCGGCGCTACGTCGTCCTGGGCACGGACGGCTTTGGTCGCAGCGACCGGCGCAGCCAACTGCGCCACTTCTTCGAGGTCGACCGCCGTTTCATCGCGCTTGCGGCGCTGAAGGCCCTGGCCGACGAGGGCACGATCCCTGCCGGAGAGGTCAGCGCGGCCATGCGCAAGCTCGAAATTGATCCCGAAAAACCAGATCCGACCCGCGTGTGATCGGGCAAGGAGAAGGAACGTGAGCAAAACGGTTGACCTGTTGGTCCCTGATATCGGCGATTTTCACGACGTCGCCGTCATCGAGGTTCTGGTTTCGCCAGGAGCGTCCATCAAGCGCGACGACCCGGTCGCAGTCTTGGAAAGTGACAAGGCCTCTATGGACGTGCCCTCACCCCATGCCGGCCGGGTCGAGCAGGTTCTGGTCGAGGTGGGCGACAAGGTGTCGGCAGGCGCACGGCTCGCCACCCTGGTGCTCGCTGACGACACGACGTCGATTCCTCCCAGCGACACCGGGCCGGCGACCCCATCACCCAAGCCGACCCCACCGGGCCCCTGGCAGCCTGAGACGCCGGCGCCGCTAGCTTCGGACAGTGAGCCGACACCACCCGCAGCGCGGGGACAGGTGCCCGTGGCGTCGGGGGTGATTGTGCAGGACGTGCCTGTGGCCGACAGCGCCCGTGGCGGGGTGCGGCCCTCTCCCACTGCCAGCATCCCGTTGGTGCTGGACGAAGCCAAGGCCAAACACTACGCGGCGCCGGCGGTGCGGCGTCTGGCGCGCGAGATGGGCGTGGCGCTTTCCGAGATAACGGGTACCGGCCGCAACGGCCGTATCGTAGAAGAAGACCTGCGCCGCACCATCAAGGCCACAATGGATCGGACGCCCTCGGGGGCCAGCGTGTCCGAGCTGCCGGCGGTGGACTTCTCCCGGTTCGGCCCCATCGAGTTGCGGCCCCTGGGCCGTATTCGGCGCGCCACCGCGGCCAGCGTGCAACGCTCGTGGCGACTGGTTCCCCATGTCACCCAGTACGACGAAGCCGACATCACCGACCTGGAGGCGTTTCGCAAGGCCGAGACCGAACCAGCCAAACAGCGGGGCGTGCGCCTCACCCTGCTCGCTTTCTTCATGAAGGCTACAGCAGCAGCGCTCAAAGAGCACCCCAGCTTCAATGCCTCGCTGGACGCCAGCGGTGAGAACCTGGTGCTCAAGCGCTACACCCATCTNNGACACGCCCGAGGGACTGGTGGTGCCGGTGGTGCGCGACGTGGATCGCAAAGGCATCTGGGAGCTGGCGGGCGAGCTGACCGCGCTCAGCCAGCGCGCGCGAGAGCAGAAGCTGACCCCCGCAGACGTGCAGGGCGCCAGCTTCACCATCTCCAGCCTGGGCGGCATCGGCGGCACCGCGTTCTCCCCCATCGTCAACGCGCCCGAGGTCGGCATCCTGGGCTTCTCGCGCGCCTCACTGCGGCCGGTGTATCGCGACGGCCAATTCGTCCCCCGCCTGATCCTGCCCTTCTCGCTCTCCTACGACCATCGCGCCAACGACGGCGCGCAAGCCGCGCGCTTCACTAGCCATTTGCGCGAGCTGCTGGGGGATATACGGGAGGTGCTGTTGTAGGCTTCATCTGCTGTCAGCGGCGGCTACAGGTCTTCACAACTCGCACCGAATCCACCATCCCTCATCGCGTCCCATCGGACGCGGTTGACGTAGAAGACCCGGTCTCCCCCATCAGCCGTGATCTTGAGAACGCCGGAAAGGCCCGAGAAATCGATGCCGGAAAACCTGTCTTTGGTCGCTGTACCATCGACGCTCTCTTTGTGGAGCAGGAGCAGCTTGGCCACCTGAGCTTCACGCTGGCCGCGCGTGCGTGGCGCGCGATCGGCATCGATTGGTCCAATGGCGTGGTCCACGTCGAACCCGTTGAGGATGGTGGCCTTGCCCGTTGGCAAGGCAGCGGGCATCTCTATGGCCCTCAGTTGTGCCAGGCCATGCGGCAGGTCTTGGATCCCGATTCCGACGACCCAGCCTGGAGCCAACGCGCCCGCGCCCGCATGGCCTTAGTCCGCCAGGAAAACGCCGAGCTGCCTGCTGACGGACTCTTCTTGCAAGCCGAGGGCGGCGGCTATCGTCTCTGGACCTTCGCCGGTGGCCGCGCGAACAACCTGTTGGCCAAGGTCCTTGAGAGCGTCCTGGGCGAAAAGGTCACGACCAGCAACCTATACGTCCGCTTTCGGGCACAGGCGGGCGCGAGCGAAGTGGCCATCCGTCAGGCGCTGGACGCGCTCCGCGAGCAGAATCGCCCCAACCAGGACGACGCCCTCCGTTTCGCCGAGAGCTGCGCCCGAGGCCGCCTGTCCAAGTTCGAACCGTGCCTCCCCGACCGCCTGGCCGCCGCCTACATGGCCGACGTCCTGACCGACGCGGCGGGCGCGACGGAGGTTGTGCGAGGAGGGTGATGGCGGATGCGATGCTGCAAGTCGGGCTTGGGATGTGGATACGAAGTCAGCGGCCTGCCTGTCGTCGCCAAACTCGAACCTTGAGCGCGCGGTGCTAGGCGGTTCGCGGACCCGGGAGAAGAGACCCGGCCCAGGTCGACCACTCCCCACGTCGGTCGACAAGGACGTTTCCCCCTGCACCTCGGGAGCTGACCGGACGTCACCGGTCCGTTCACTCATCCAAGCCCCAGCCACTTTCCGGACGTCCTCGACCCGCGGTTCAGCAGCGTAAGAGCTGAAAAGACAAGGGTGACGACGGCACCGGCGCGACACGACGCAATACAGTAGCACAATACCACTTTCCTGGATCTGCTGTACTCGCGCGTAAGCGAGAGCGACGGAGAATCGATCCCACTGGTCGGGCGGAGGGCGTTTCTTGGACAGACAACACGGGATGACGCTAACGTTACTTGCTAATGTAAAGACAAATTTGCTGCCCTGATGGTTAGTGGTTGACTTTGTAAAATCGCGATCCTATGATTGTTCGCATGCCGGACGAGGACGTGTTTGCCCGTCTGCCACGGGTCTTCAGGGGTGCGTGCCATGCTCTCCGGGATGGGCTGCGATCTGGCCTCTGCGATCCCTATCCTCTCGCGCTGGGGCTGGAGCAGTTGGTGGCCAGGGCCGGAGGCGTTCCCGTTCTACCTGCGCTGCTGGCCGTCTTTCCGGACTCGGCCGATAGCTCGCAGGTGCTCCTCCCGATTCAGCACGATGCTGAACTCGACCGCGTCGACCGAATCGCTCAGAAGCGGGGCCAGACGCGACTCGACCAGCTGGCATCCAGAGTAGCGCAACGACAGCTCATCAAAGGTGATCTGGGCCGGGGTCGTTTTCTTTCCGCTTTCGCCCACGCCATCCTCGAACACTTTGTTTTTGACGCCCGGGGCGCTCTGCTCGACACGTCCAATGCCAAGGAACTCCACGCTGGACGCGCTCGCCTGCGTTCGTTTGTCGAGTCAGTGGCGAAGTGCGCCTCGGAGCAGTGGGCGCGCCACCCGAACGCTCGGACTCTAAGAATCTCGCGCCGACTCGGAAAGCAGATCGGGCCCCACGACAACCTTCTCACCCTCGGGAAACAGCGATGAGCACCAGGTGTCAAAGTAGGTGGTCGGTGGGAATCGATGGCCATGTCAGGGAGACGGAAGAGCCCTCGCGCCAAGTGGGCCACATCGAGGCACCGGGCCTCGTGCAGCCTGTCGGCTGGCTAGATCCGTTTGCGATCGACACGCGTGATCTCTTGCGAGTAGCAATGGCAGTGTTTCAAGCGGACCGGTTGTCCCCGCGGATACTTCCGGGCTCGCGAGAGTTGGATCGTGATCTCGCTTGGCCTAGAAACATCGATCTGGTGGTCGAGTTGGAGGACACGGCCCGTTGGCAGGCTGTCGCCGATCAGCTGGCAGAGCTTCTATGGTTTCTCACGGACGACACGTGGCACATCAGCTTCAGGTGTCCAAGCCGTCGGCCGCCGTATCAGCGATCCCTGTTCCCTGAGCCGGTTCCTGATGGCGCCGAGCTCGCCTTGTTCAGTGGCGGCCTCGACTCCATGGCTGGCCTCTGGGCTCGAAATCGGCAGGAGAAACGTACGTTCGTCGCCGTCTCGGTTAGTGGCAACCGGATCCGTCGAGATGTTCAACGCTGCTCGGTAGAGTCCCTGCAGGAGCTAGGGGCAGATGTACGTTGGGTCGTTCTGCAGCAACACCTAGCTGGCGGGAAGAAGCCCGAGAATTCGCAGCGAACGCGCGGGTTCCTTTTCTACTGCGTTGGCGAGGCGGTATCCAGTACCCTTCGCCTGGCTTCCGTGAACACCTACGAATCTGGCCCAGGCGCCATCAATCTCCCCATGAACGAAGCACAGGTGGGTGCGCAGAACACTCGCGCAAATCATCCTGGAACGCTACTTCGGCTGGAGCAGCTATTCAGCAAGACACTGAACGTTGCGCCCGAGCTCCGCATGCCGTTCGTTTTCCACACCAAAGGCGAGATTTGCCGGGCCGCCGGCGAAGAGCTGCGCGTGCTCGCCCAATGCGCCATTTCGTGTGACGAAGGCGAGCGAGCCAAGCCCAACAGGTATGAGCACTGCGGACTTTGTACGTCCTGCATTCTCCGGCGCGCCGCCATCTACGCAGCAATCGGCAGCGGTGACCCAACCTTGTATTCAGAGCATCGGACGGGTAAGCACGGGGACTACGACCTCGCCGCATTCCACCAGCAGGCGCTCCGTCTGAAAGACAACCTCTCGCGGTGGTCCGACCTGCTGACGATCGACCCTGCCCTTCGGCACGCAGAGGCGTACCATGCGCGCCTGGGCATCGGTTCTCAGGAGTGCCGACGGAAGCTCCTCGATCTCTTCGGACACCAGGCCGACGAGATCCTGAGTTTCTACGACGCCTGTCACCCGATTGCTCTCGCAAAACGAACCCATACCAAGAAACTCCACGGAGGTTCTCGTGATCTCTTCTCAGCAGCTCGGTGAACGCATCAGTCAGGAGCGGAGGCGTCGCGACCTGACTCAGGCTGATGTCGCTGCGAAGCTCGGCCTGTCCCGACCGACGTATATCGGCATCGAAAAGGGCGAGCGGCGCCCCAACGCTGAAGAGCTTGTGAAGATTGCGGAGGCTCTGCAGGTATCTCTCCATGACCTCCTCAAGGAACACAGGGCAGCCGGAGAGGTCTCACCGCGCTTTCGCTTTGGCGGACGTGGGGCATCTGATGTCGAGCTGCGAGGGGTAGTCGAAAAGCTTGAACAACTTGGTCGCCGCTATGTCGAGCTCGAATCCCTCCTCGGCATTGTCCGGGTGAAGGCGCCCCTGGAATCCCTCGAGACGTATCGGACCACCCCGGGCGACGGACGTAGATCTAGGCTTGCGGCCGAGGACGCGGCTAGGACCGTGAGGGGTGCCCTGGGCCTTGGGGATGCCCCTGCTCCGGATGTCGCGCCCCGGTTGGAGACTGAGGCCGGCATCCGCCTCTTCCATTTGGATTTGCCGTCTCCGGTCGCTGGTGTCTTCATCTGGGGAGACGAAATCGGCGCCTGCGTCGCGGTGAACCGGCGCCACCCGCCGGAGCGACGTTTGTGGTCGCTTCTGCACGAGACCGGACATTTCCTGCGCGACCGCGAAGCAGGCGATGTGTTGCCGACCCTTGGTCCGGAAAGGATGGACGCGTCGGAAGTGTTCGCAGACACTTTCGCGAAGGAGTTCCTGCTGCCGCAAACTGGGCTGGCACGCAGGTTCGGAGAGGTGTTTCGGGCGAACGGGGCGCGTTTCACGATCGCGGATATCTTGTCGCTCGCCCACACCTACGGGGTTTCCTTCCAGGCAATGTGCATGAGGCTGGAAGAGCTCGACTTGTTGCCAACCGGTACTTATGACCGGTTGAAACAGCAGAAGTTCAAGGTACGCGAGACTGAGGCGCAACTTGGTCTCGCTGGCCATCGAGGAGAGATTGCTACGCTTCCCGAGCGATACATCAACCTAGCCCTTGCGGCCTACGAGGCCGAGAAAATATCTGAGGGGAGCCTCGCCGAATACCTGATGACCGACCGCGTTTCGGCTCGCGGGATCTATCTGCAGCGACGTCACGTGCGAGTCGAGGACCATGACGTCGACACGGACATCGGCTTGGACGTGCTTAGCCTTGCGGGGTAGTTGACCGTGGCTTCGAAGGTAGTGGCAGCGGACGCCTGTGTACTCCTCAACCTGCTCGCCACGGGACGAGCAGGCGACCTTCTGCGAGCCTTGGATACCTCGCTGATCGCGACACCTCTGGCTGCGGCGGAGGTCAAGTATCTAGCCGGCACCCCCGATGAGGAGGGGCGCCCAACCCGTCAGACGGTCGATTTGGCCGAACTCACGGCACATGGCCTTCTTGAGGTGAGAGGTGTCCCACAAGCTGCGCTGGACCTCTACGTCCGCTGCGCCGCAGAGCTGCACGACGCCGACGCCTCAGGCATTGCGCTCGCCGTCAGTTTCGGGGTCGCGCTAGCAACTGACGACGGGCTGGCACGAGGAGTTGCGGCCAGAGAGGCAGCGAATCTGGAGCTGGTCGGCACGCTGGCTCTGGTGCGCAAAGGAAGTGAAGCCATCGGAGTCGACCAAGAAGGCTTGGTCAAGTTGGCCCGGAATCTCAGAACGCGAGGAAACTTCTTGCCCCCGCGCCAGGATCCTGATCGCGAGTGGTATCAGCGGCTGCTGTCACTATCCACTTGAATTGGGGTCTGGCAGTCAGGTTGGGCAGATACCCGACACCCTCAACTCCGTCGGGCCAGCTACCTGCCAGTGCCGTCGCCAGATCGATCACGCTCAAGCCGGCGCCGAAGCAGAGAACTGCTGACCCGCTCATTGCTCGGATCGTTTGAGCATCGCCACCTGGCTGAAGAGTCGATCGAGGACGATTCCTCGGATCTTGGGCCAACAACGGGAATGGCGGTTTCGCGAGCCACGCTGATTGGCCATGGCAGGAGCCATGGAATCTAGTGGCCCGCAGTGATATCGTTTCTGCTGCACATGGACAAGGTCGGAAGCGGAGATCGGAACGGCGTTTGGGGTGCGAATCTGAGCCAGCGTATCGAGGTGTTCCTTCAGCGGCGGCTTTTCCAATTCCTCGGGCAGCTTCTTTCGCAGCCACGCATTGAGGGAGTTCAGTTGCTGCACCAAAGTGTTGAGCGCCTCATCCTTGGCGCCTGGATCGCTCCACTCGGTGTCGAGCGCGCGTTTCACGCTGGCCTCCAGTAGAGCTGGAAGGCCCGCTGAAGATCCAGGAGCTTCTGCGCAAGAGACTGCTCGATTCGGCGGGCCCGCCCCGGGCCAAGACCTACACGTTGGTTGGGGTGTCCT
>PMIX01000193.1 GCA_003158395.1 Myxococcales bacterium
TCCAGATGAGCTACGCGCCCGAACGAAAATAGATCCATAGCCCGCGCCCAGTGTAGACGCAAGGTTCGCAAGTCGTGGTGAGTTGGTCGCGGTTGTCTGGGCTGCGCCTTCTGACGCACTAGGTTGCCGCCCGACTGCGACACCTTCACTGGCAAGCTCCGCCCCCACAGGCCTCGGGGTCGGGACAGGCTTGGCCGGTCAGGCAAGATTCGACAGGAGCAAACAGCCGCGTGTCAGAGAACTCGACGACACTTCCAGTCAACACGCCGGCTGTCTGATCGTACGACGATTGCGAAATGGCGATCCACAGATTGGGATTGGCCTGGATGTCGAAGTAGGCCAACACGACACGGTCCAGAGGGATTCCGTCAGGGGGCGTGAAGCTGAGATCGAAAGTAGCCTGATGTCTCAGTGGGCCCGCCTTGGTGACCTCGAAAATCGGGCCGATGGGGCCGGGGTAGCGTGCTTCCGGTCGACTGTCTTCAACCCAGGTGAGGGTGACAGGCGTCGGCTGCGCGAACGCACCCGTGTCCACAGAGAACGTCGCTTGGCCAAGTGTGACGGCGCCATCTGGGTTGCCGATCGTTTTCGTTGTGCTGGACCCCGGCTCTGCACTATCCGACGGCAAATCTGGGAGCGGAGACAGGTCACCCGGAGACAGGTCAAAGGTGGGCAGAACCTGGACGTCGGCAGCCGGGTGCACACCATCCACTCGGTCGACACCGGAGCCGCCGTCGCGGGTGGTGATATCCAAAGGGCTGGTGTTGAAGAGGCCTTTGCCGCAGGCGCCGGCCGCTAGGGTCACCCAAGCCGCCAGGGCGGCCTGGGTCCACCCGTAGAAACGAGGCCGGCTCATATTGGACATTGTAGCCTAGTCTGACACCAGATCCCCGTACGAGGGGGTTGGAGGGACCAAGGACCGTCGGACAGGGAGCCGCTCACTATCTGGCGGACGGGAAGCCGGCCGGGGCTCTGGGCAGGCGCAGGCGAATGCCCGACAGAGGACCGCTTGCCAGAAATTCCGTCAAAAGAGCGCCTGCGCGCCCCTTCCACGACTTTCCGCGGGCAGCACTAATGCTGGTGGCCGCTGCAGCTTTCGCAGGCCCCACAACTCGGCATGAGATCCTCGGGGGTGGCGGCGCGAACATTCAAAACCTGGACGTCGAAGTTGAGCGTGGCACCAGCTAGCGGGTGGTTGGCATCAACCGTGATGTTTTCGTCGTCAGTGGCCAACACCGTGACGACGCGTGGTCCGCTGGGGCTCCCGGTCTGGAAGTGCATACCCACCTGCACGTCCTCAATCGGGAAGTTCTTGCGCGGCACTTTCTGCACCAGGTCCTCGTCACGCAGCCCGTAGCCGTCCGCTGGCGCCACCGAAACCTTGAGCGCATCTCCGGCCGACTTGCCGGACAGCGCCTTTTCCAGGCCCGGGATCATGGTTCCGGCACCGTGGACAAAAGTGAGCGGCTCCTCGCCGGCGGAGGAATCCAGAACCACGCCCTGCTCGTCAGTGAGTGTGTAGTGGATGGTGACGACGGTCTCGTTCCCAATCTGCATCTTGGTACCTCGGAGGGATGTTGTGCCTCAAGGATACCGGGTGATTTTCGACTTTTCGACGAAAGAGTGCATCAGTACCTGGAGCAGATCTCGTCCAGCGTCGCGATGCCTTGCGCGTCGGCCGCGAAGACGCAGTGAGCAGGCTGGCGATTGGCGAAATACTGGCCAGTGGCGTCGTGCAGCGACGGGTCGGTCGCCAGCCACACCGGCGTAGCTGCGGCTTGCTCCGGCGTCTCGCTGCCGCCAAACCCGAGCGCGTTGCTCAGGGCCGAGTTGGCGTCGCCCGGGTGACAGGAATTCACCGTGATGCCGGCGTCATGCCATCTTTGGGCAAAGGCCACGGTCAACATCCGGTTGGCCTGCTTGGACTGCCGATAGGCTTGGTCGTTGTCGTAGCGGCGCCGCTGGAATTGCAGGTCAGTCAGGTCCAGGTCGCCGGCCCAGTAGCTGGCGACGTTCACCACCCGCGCCGGGGCTGATCGTCGCAGCGCCGCCTCGAAGGCACGCATCATCCACACGTAGCCAAGCACATTGGTCGCGAACTGCACCTCGATGCCTTCGGGGGTTTCGCTCCGGCGCCGAGGTGCGATGGCGGCGTTGTTGACCAGCACGTCCAGGCGCCCCTGCCAGCGCGCGGCCAGCGCAAACACGGACTCGCGTCGCGACAGGTCGGCCAGTTCAGTGCGGACATGTGACCTCTCGCTCGCGCGGCGAACTTCGTCCAGCGCGCGCTGCGCGCGCTTCTCATCCCGGCACACCATGACGACCTCGAAGCCGGCTTTGGCGATCCCGCTCGCAATGGCCTTGCCGATGACCCCATTGGCCCCGGTTACGATGGCTATGCGCTTCGACTCTGTGCTCGTCATGGGAATCGGCGACCTCCGTCGCTGCCGTTTCTCAAACTAGCAGAATGCGCGGCAGACCACCAGCTCGGGCGGCCGCTCGGCGCTGGCGGTCGGACAGGAGATGCTCCTTGGGGGATGGAGGTCAACGGCCGTGCTACGCGCGGCCATGACTTCCTCGATCGTCGCCTGGCATCCGGACCTCGCAGACGAGGCCCGTCTCGCAGTCCAGGATTGTGGGCAACTGCGTTCGCGTCATGCGCTTCGCCTTCTGAGGGAGCCGAAATGTGCGCGATCAGATGCGCGTCTCTGCCAGGCGCAACGCAGCCACGGGATCTGACAGGCTGATTGCGCTGCCCGCTAGAACCAAGCTCAAGGGCGCGGATCGATCTGCCGATCTCGGGGCAGAGTTGTCCAATCGTTGTTGACCCGAGAAAGGCGAAAATAATGAAGATCTTGTCCATCTCGTCGCCCTTGCGCTCTCGCTGGTTCGGCTTGGGCTTGGCTCTGGCGCTCGCAGGCTGTGGCAAGGGGTCAGGCGAAGGATTCGACGGCGCGAAGGCCCCCTACGGTCCCAGAACGCCCACCACGCAGACGCATTCCACTCTGACGTTTGCCCCTGGCAGCGTGTTCACCGACACCAGTGTCTCGCAGGTCACAGCGGTGGTCGGCCAGAAGACCATCAGTGGAACGAGCTACGAGCGCCTGGCGACCACGCGGGTCGACGATCCGAGCAAGACCGGCGAATACTGGATCAAGGACAACTCCGACGGAACCATTGACTTCGCCGGCTTCCTGCACAGCAGCTTGGTCGGCGGCTTGCTTCCGGCGGCCAGCATGACCTTGACCGCGCCGATCAAGGTCAATCTCGATCCGCCCATCGGTCAGGCCCAAACGGTGACGGCAAGCGGGACGCTCACGCTGACCGATAGCTCCACCACCAGCAGCGCCGACGTCACAGGTCAATACACGCTGGTAGAAAAGGATGCCACCGTGACGACGGGCGTGGGGCCGCTGTCCGGGTGCAATCACTACAGCGGCCAAGCCGTGAGCAACAGCGCAGGTATCCCAGCGGCCTTCAAGGGGCAGCCCATCAGCGCCGACCTCTGGTACCACCCGAGCTTTGGCGTGGTGGCTTTCAATTCACCGACCATCGGCATAGGGACCGCCATGACCGATACCAGTGATTGCGGTTCAGTCGACTCTTCCGGCTACCGGACCATCCGCAAGGTCGGGGTGGTGGACGCGTCGTCTTCCTTCAATCTCGACACCTACGACTGCGACGGCGATTCCATCGCCGACAAGAACACCCATGCCGCCATGTTGCTCGAGCTCCGCTGGGTCGACGAGACCCAGGCCAAGACCGACACGCAGCCCCTGCCCAACGTGGAGTTCGGGGTGCCCTTGGGGTATTTCCCCAACGCCATGGCGGAATCGCCCGCCAGTGTCTTCCACCCCGAGGAAAACGGGAAGGGATTCAAGTACTGGTACTCCTATGTGAGCCAGGCTGACAAGAACGACGTTGGTGACTCTACCGCCTATCACATCACGGTCGGCGCCGTCCCGGGACTATCCGCAGTGCGGGTCACGGCGCGGATCCACTACAAGCTCATGCACGCTCCAGCAAGCCTCCCGCCTGATAGCGGTCTGCCCACGAGCGGCCCGGGGGATGGCGGCCCGCCGAGTGGCGGCCGAGACGGCGGCAACGACCGCGTGAATGACGCTGGCGTGAAGGCTGATGCGACGGATGGCCGCGCGTCGGACTCGCCCGCTGATTCCACCGGGGCCGCAACCGGCGGCCCCACCTCGTGCAATCTGATCGTCAATGGGAACGCCGAGGCGGCAATTGGCTCGGCCGACGGGACACCCGTGCCGACGCCGGGCTGGACGGCGGCCGGCGAAGCGAGTGCGGCCCAGTACGGCCAAGCCGGATGGCTCGCGCTCACCGATCCGGGGCCGGCTGATCGCGGGTTAAACCTCTTTTCGGGTGGGCCGTCCGAGGACACGTCGTCGCTCACCCAAACCGTCAACGTGAGCCAGTTTGCCAGCGCGATCGATGGCAGCCAGATCACCTACCTGCTGTCGGGTTGGCTGGGCGGCTGGCAGGGTCAAGACGACAACGCCACCCTGACCGTGACCTTCCAGGGCGCATCGGGCAGCGCACTTGGCACCGGGAGCATTGGACCGGTTGTGGCGAGCGACCGAGCGGGCGTGACCGGGCTCTTGCAGCGATCATCGACCGGCCCAGTGCCGTCAGGAACGCGCACAGTGCTGGTCGTGCTTTCCATGCTTCGCACCGCCGGCACGGCCAACGACGGTTACGCCGACAATCTGTCGCTCGTCTTCAGTGGTACAGGGGCGGGTGCATGCAATTTGGATGCTTCCATGCCGGCTGGAACCGGGGACGCCGCCGGAACCGGGGACGCGGCGGCCAATGGGCAAGAGACCATCCTGTTCAAGATGGAGTCGGTCCAAGGCGTGTCGTACAACCCACCGCAGATCACGACGTTCACATTGACCGCAGCGTCCTACATCACGCGCGTGTGGACCTATCACTACGGCGCGACCATCGGCAGCAAGAGCCCGACGATTGCCTTCAAGGACACCACCAGCGGAACCATCTTTGGCCCCTGGGCCCAGGTGGGCTACAAGACCTTCGCGGGTGCGCTGGGCGCCACCCGTAGCGATCCGGGCAACATCCCCGGTCCCCCGGACAACTACTGGATGGCCTATCCCGCCCAGACCGTTCCAGCCGGAACCTACCAGGTGATCGATTCGGACCCGGCAACCTGGGCCTACACCGCCGATCTCGGCAACCGCGGATCGACCTGGGTTTACGGCGTCCCGCTCTCTGGTGGCGGACAGGACGGCGGTAGTGACCGCGTGAGCGACGCTGGCGTGAAGGCTGATGCCGCCGGGGCAGAGACCGGCGGCCCCACCTCGTGCAATCTGATTGTCAATGGGAACGCCGAGGCAGCAATTGGCTCGGCCGACGGGACACCCGTGCCGACGCCGGGCTGGACGGCGGCCGGCGAAGCGACTGCGGCCCAGTACGGCCAAGCCGGATGGCCCGCGCTCACCGATCCAGGGCCGGCCGATCGCGGGTTGAACTTCTTTTCGGGTGGGCCGTCCGAGGACACGTCGTCGCTCACCCAGACCGTCAACCTGACCCAGTTTGCCAGCGCGATCGATGGCAGCCAGGTCACCTACCTGCTGTCGGGTTGGCTGGGCGGCTGGCAGGGGCAAGACGACAGCGCCACCCTGACCGTGACCTTCCAAAGCGCATCGGGCAGCGCACTTGGCACGGGGAGCATTGGCCCCGTTCTGGGGAGCGACCGAGCGGGCGCGACCGGGCTCTTGCAGCAATCATCGACTGGCCCAGTACCGTCAGGAACGCGCTCGGTGCTCGTCGTGCTTTCTATGCTTCGGACCGCCGGCACGGCCAACGATGGCTACGCCGACAATTTGTCGCTCCTGTTGAGTGGCATCGGGGCGTCGGCTGGTGTTTGCAATCTGGACGCTTCCGCGCCGGCTGGAACCAGGGACGCCGCCGGCAATGGGCCGTGACACGCTGACAGCCACCTCGTCGGCTTTGCAACGTTCAACGAGGGAAGGGCTGGAGATTGCAGGCAGTGGGTGCCACACGGCCCGCATCGAGCACCCGTTGCAGGACGTCGTCGGGCACTGCGGTCGGCCGGTATGCCGTGATGCTGCGGCGGCTGCGAATCGGCTCTTGGAAGTCCATGTTCGTCTCTATATCAGGCGTCAAGCGTTCTTGTCGCACGTGACCAGGAACGCCTGGCCGGCGTAGGTGGGATGGATCACGACTGGCCCACAATCGGGCCTCGAGAACAGCCGTGCCAGCCCATCGCTGCGCCAGCGGCTGCGATCGCGCCAGGCGTGGTTCCTAGCAAGAACCCGCAGCACGAGGACAAGGTTGAGCAACCCAGCCACGGCCAGCGCTGGAAGCAGGCCCAGGGCACGCAGGAACGCCCGAGCGCCGCGCGCCTGCCGCAGGTGACGGACGACAATCACGTCGAAACGGAAGCGCCAGCGCGGGGTTGCGTGGACCATGCGGCCACCTTCGCGCAGGCGGTCTGCCATCCGTTCGATGGT
The DNA here is from genome assembly GCA_003158395.1 of Myxococcales bacterium. GTDB lineage: Bacteria > Myxococcota_A > Polyangia > Fen-1088 > Fen-1088 > Fen-1137. The sequence continues at coordinate 6,516 of PMIX01000193.1, forward strand.
TCGCCGCGGCTCCGATAGTGCCCAGATCAGGTTCACGCTCACCACACGGTCGAACCGTCCCCCCTCGCGGGTCAGGAAATCGTCGATGTCGTCCGCCACGAAGCACGGGCGGACTGACCAGGACCGCCGTCGGGCTCGCGCCAGCATGGCCGGCGAAGCGTCGACCGCCACCACCTCGACCGCGGGATGGCGCGCGGCCAGCCGTGCTTCCAGCGCGCCCGTCCCACAGCCTGCATCCAGCACGCGCATGCCGGGCCGGAGGTCCAGGGCCGTCACCACCTCGTCGATCATGTCCCGGTAGGGTGCCAGGCCAGCCACCAGGTCGAAGCAAGCCGCGTAGAGGTTCCACAGCACGGCGGCAGACTACCGCGAGACCCCCGCCAATATTGGTGATTTTTGGCCGTGGCGTATCCCCAACTTTGACAGCGCCAGCCGACGCGAACCTGTTACTATCCCGGACTCACGCCCACAGATGCACGAGGGCTCATGAAACGCGACACGAAATCAACAGGCTCGCGACGTGATGATCCGAACAAGACTGTTACTGAGAAGGACAAGGCCACGGCCGAGAAGCTGAAGGCGGCGCTGGCAGCAGTCCAGGCAGAACCCGGCGACCCAGCGGCTTGGGATGAGGCCGAGGCGCAAGCGGGGCAGCAGCAGAAGCCCGACGAGATCGCCGCTCTCTATCGCAAGCTGCTCAAGCCTGGCCTCGAACCCGAGTTGGTGACCGCGCTTGGGCAGCGAGCCCTGCGCTTCTTCGAGGAATGGTACGCGGGCGAGACGGACCGTGCGGTCGAGCTTCTGCGCCAAGTCTTGGCTGCGGACCCGGACGCCGACTGGGCGCTCGAACGCATCACTATCTTGCTCTCGGTCCAGCAACGCTGGGACGAGGTGCTGCTCACCTATGATCAGGCACTGTCGGGTGCGCCGGAAGGGGCCCGGCGCCATCGCCTCCTGCAAGAGGCGGCTGCGGTCGCCAGCGACTCGGGCGCGACGGAACGGGCCATCGGCTACCTGCAGGCGCTCTTCAACACCACGCCCGGTGCTCCCGACATCGCTTCGGCCTTGGAACGTCTGCTGGAACAGCAAGGCCTTTGGCAGGCCTTGGTCGACATGCTGCGCATTCGGCTGCCGCTCTTGCCAGGGGCCGAGGCCGACGAAGCACACCTGCGCCTGGCCACCCTGTGCGTGGACAAGTTGGGCCAGCCTGAACAGGCGCTCGACGAAGTCGAACGCATCCTGGCCAACAATCGGATCGCTGACGACAGCCAGGTGTGCGCCGTGGCCGAGCGCGTGCTCATCGCGCCCGAATTTTCCCCCGCGGTGCGCCGGCGCGCGCTCGATATCCTGCGGACCCGCCACACCCAGAAGAACCGGCCCGACCGCCTGGTGGCCGCGCTGCGGGCCGCGCTCGGCTTTGCTGAAGCGACCGAGAAGCGCGCTCTCGTGCGCGAGGTTGCCGACCACCTGTATCGGCAAGGCGATCTGCCCGCCGCGCGCGAGCAGATTGTGGAAATGCTGGCGCTGGAGCCCGACGACCCGGCCCTGCGCCTCCGGCTCAAATATCTAGCCGAGGTGACCGGCACCCCCGAGGCATACCGACGCGGCCTGTTGGCCGCCGCGACCGCCACCTCGGATGCCAACCTGCGCGTGGCCCACTGGCTGGAGGCGGCGCAGATCGGTGACGGAGCCGCCCCCGATGCGCAGACGCTATATCGAAAAGTGGCGCAGGACGAGGCTGCGCAACCGGCCCAGGTGCTGACGGCTTTGCGCAAGCTGACCGAGCTTCTGCAGGGCGAGGAGAACGCGGCCGAACGTCTGGATGCGCTAGAGAGACAGTCTGCTCTCGAAACCACACCCGCCATGAAGCTTGCCCTGCTGGGCGAGGCGGCTGCCCTGGCCACACAACGGGGCGAGGTCGAGCGAGCGATCAGGCTGTGGGAGACGCGGCTGCAGGCCGACCCCAACGATCGCAGGGCGCTCGACAGCTTGGTTGATCGGCTGGCCCGGGCTGAGCGTTGGGCTGACCTGGCCGTGGCCTTGCGTCGGCGGGCCAACGCCGACCTGTCGCCGGCCCAGCGCCGCGCCGACCTGGTGCAACTCGCGCGCATGCAGAGCATGCATTTGGGCCAACCGGCTGAAGCCATCGCGACGCTGCAAGAGCTGCTGCAGTCTTGGGCCGACGATCCCGAAGCCAGCGACGCGCTCCTCGACCTTCTCGCCCAGGTCGAACGCTGGCCAGAGTGGCTGGCCCTGGGCACGAGGATCGGAGAGAAAGAAAAGGCCCACCTGGTCGCGCTGGTCGTGGGCCTGGCTGACATCTGCCGGACCAAACTCGCCGACGGCCCCGCCGCCACGTCGTGGTACGCGCGCGCTCTCGCCGTCGATCCCAAGTCGACTGGTGCACGAGACGGCCTGGCTGCCCTGCTCGACCATGCCACCTGCCAGCCGACCGCGGTCGATGCGCTGAGCCGCGCCTTCCAAGCCAGCGACGACTGGGCCTCCCTCCTCGGCCTTCTGCCCCACCGTCTGGCGGTGGCGGCCGACGACCGCGCACGTGCACGGCTTCTCGCCGAGGCGGCGCAACTGGCAGAGACGCGTGCTGATCGTGCGGAGGAGGCGTTGACGCACCTGTGCGCGGCTTTGCGCCTGGCCCCGGACGACGTCCATCTGGAAACCGAGATCGCCCGTCTGGCTGCCACACGTGCCGCGTGGCCTCTGGTGACCGAGTCGCTGGGGGCGGCCGCGGCTGCGCTGCCGCCGTCAATGGCGCGGACGGTTCACCTGCGCCTGCTGCAAGCGCGCCTCTTGGAGGAAAAACTGGCGGACAAGAAGGACGCGCTGGCTGCGTATCAGGCTGCCCTCAAGGGCGCACCCGACAATCGACAGGCACGCGCTGCCGTGATCCGCTTGGCTGTCGACACGGGCGCGAGCGAGCTGGCCGCCGAGACCGCCATGGGAGAACCTTTTTCACCCGACCGGCTCCTGGCAGAGCATCTGCCCATTTTGGAGAAGACGGCCGCCGCGTCAGCCGATCCCAGCGCCGTATTGGCGGCCCTGGGCACGGCGCTGTCCGCCGCCCTGGCCCGACGCTCGTCGCTGCCCGGCTCTTTTGCCCGAGCCATCGAGGTACGCATAGCGGGCTATCCGGTCGCTGACGGCGAGGCATGGGCAGAACAGGCCCTGCTGCGAGCGGCAGCCTACGACCCCGCGCACCTGCCGACCCTGCGCCGTCTGGCGCAGGCGCAACGCAGCCGTGGGGGCCGGCCCCTGCTCGATACCCTGATGAAGATCGTGGCGCTCGCCCCGCGCGATCTGGATGCCATGGCAGAGGCCGCGGACCTGGCCGGCCGTGTCCTGCATGACGGTGAGGCCGCGCGCCGGTGCCTCACCGTGCTCTTTGATCGCGCAGTCCAGCTTCTGCGTCTGGGCAGCCTTGCCGGGGGTCAGCTTACGCCGGCCGCAGCAGTTCTGCGAGCGGTCGATGGCCTGGTAAGCCCGCTTCTTGCCAGCAAGGACCCGGCCAACCTGCGACAGGCCGTGGACCTTCTGCTCGACGCGGGTCGGCTGCCCCTGCCCAAAGAGGACACCAAGGCCCTGCGCGCGCGCGTGGGTCAGGTCGCGATCGAGACGGACAAGGCTGTGGCGCGTGATGTTTACCGGCACATTGTCGACGATGAGCCCGACAATCGCGAGGCCATGGCGGTTCTGGCCCGCCTCTTCGAAGAGGCCGAGCAGTTCTCCGAGCTGATCGCTGTGCGCCGTCGCCAACTGGAGCTNNGAAGCGCGTCTGGCCTTGCGCCTAGAGATCGCCCGCTTGGGTGAAGTGATCGAAGGCCGAACCGGCCGCTTCGAGGTGCTGCTCGCCAACCTGGAGGAACTGCCTGGCCACCCACCGACACTAACCGCCCTGGGTACCCTCCTGCGTGCATGGGGCCGATACGGCGAGCTGGCAGACATCTTCTTTGCCCAAGCGCGCAAACTGGAGGGGTTGGGCGAGAGCGCGCGAGCCGCTCGTCTTTGGACCGAGGTGGCGGTTTTGGCCGAGTCCCCTCTCGGCGATAGCGCGCGCGCCATCGCCGCCTGGGAACGCGTGGTCGTGCTGGAGAGCAGCGCGGCTGCGCTCGACAGCCTGGCCCGTCTGTGCATCGCTTCGGGTGAGCCACTGCTCGCGGCCCAATGGCTAGAGCAGCGCATGTCGCTCGGCAAT
>PMIX01000037.1:0-702 GCA_003158395.1 Myxococcales bacterium
CTTGGACCTGAGGCCGGACGGTCTGTCGTGCCGCAAAGATGTGTCTCGTTCCTTCGCACTTTGTTGACCCTGCGAAGCATGCTGCGACCGAGTTCGAGTCGCACTCTTGGAAGATACAAGGCCGCCGACGTCCGCGTCGGCGGGTGAGGGGTCCGTCCCAACACGCCACGGCTACGCATGGAATCCCAGGATCTTGGTCGCGACGGAATCCGCCGAACAGGCGTGGACGCCCGCGGCAGCGCCGGAATGTCTTCGCCCACAGACCGGCCCTTGACAAACAGGCCTGTTAAACTAGCCTGTTCTTATGAAGACCACTGATGTCGCCCTGGGTGCGTTCGAGGCCAAGAACAGATTCTCCGAACTTTTGAACCGGGTGGACCGGGGGGCGGAGTTCACCATCACCAAGCATGACCGTCCGGTGGCACGGCTGGTGCCGGCCTTACCCCAGACCAAAGATCGGCGCAAGAAAGCCACCGCCGAACTCCGCGCATTGCGCGAGCGCTACAGCCTCAAAGGGCTTTCCGTGCGCTCCCTGATCGACGAGGGGCGGAGATGAAAGAATTCGTCCTCGATTGTTCCGCGACCCTGCCCTGGGTGTTTGCGTCCGAGGCGACCCCGGAGACGGACGCACTGCTCGATGTCCTTGCTGCCGGCGGCAAGGCGTGGGTGCCCGCTCTCTGGCACCTGGAGTTGGGCAATGTC
>PMIX01000037.1:745-2572 GCA_003158395.1 Myxococcales bacterium
GGCCGGCGGCCAGCGCCTTCCCTAGCCTACGCGGGGACACGTCCTTCTCGCATCGCAGGTGAGCTCCGAGCGGTGCGACCTATTTCCTTGTCGGCGTGGGCACTCCCCAGCGTCGTGCCAGGCTCCGCCAACAAAGAGGAAGGCGGCCTGATTGCGCCATGGATGTTCGGATCACGCCGTCTCGGCCGCCAGCCAATCGTAGCGATCGATTTCGCTCCACGGCAGGACCGTGGTCTCCCGTTGTGTCCAGCGATCGTGGCCGCCGTAGACGATCATTTTGCTGATCTTGGGTGGCATGCCCCCAGCCTTCAGCAAGCCTGCTACCTTGTCGAGGCTGCCGAATGCGTCGGCCGCAACGGTCTCGCCCGACTTGCCTTCGACCAAGAGCGCCCGCTGCCCGGCCTGCGTCACTGCGTCCGCCTCCTGACCATATCGATCGCGGAAGAACGTCACATCGGAGACCGCACCGCTGTGCAGGTAGGCCTTGACGATCTCCGACAGTACCCACGATTCGAAGATGGCACCACGCAGTGGATGGAGGCGCAGCTCTTCCGGGCTGCGGATTCCCAGCAAATAGCAGACCAATCCAGAGTCGTAGAAATGCAACTTGGGCGTCTTGAGAAGTCGCTTGCCAATGTTGCGAAAATACGGTGGCAGGCGGAAGCAAATGTAGCTGGCCTCGAGCACGCCCAACCAGCTTCGAGCGGTGTTGTGCGTGATCCCGGCGTCGCTGCCCAGGGTCGAAAGGTTGAGCAACTGCCCGGTTCGTCCGGCGCACAGGCGCAGGAAGGTCTGGAAAGCCAGCAGGTCTGAAACGTTGAGCAACTGCCGCACGTCGCGCTCCACGTAGGTCGCCACATAGCTGCCAAGCCATTCAGCGGGGGGAATCCTTCGATGATGGATGGCAGGGTAGCTGCCGGTCCACAGGACCTGAAATAGGTCGGCCTTTGCTAATCTGCCAGAGCGCAATTCGCCGCGTGAGAAAGGCAGCAAATCCATCATCGCTGCCCGGCCAGCCAGCGACTGCGCCACCGACTGGCGCAATCCGAAGTGCTGAGAGCCGGTGAGAACGTAGCGGCCGGGCCTCGGCCGCGCGTCCACATCGACCTGCAGGTACGAAAGCAGCTCCGGCGTATGTTGCACTTCGTCCAGGATGGCCCCGTCCACATATTGGCGCAGAAAGCCCCGCGGATCGTCGAGCGCGCGTCGTCGGACATCCGGCGCTTCCAGCGAGACATAGGGCAGATCGGGAAAGGCCGCACGACAAAGCGTCGTCTTGCCCGACTGCCTTGGCCCGGTAACCACCAACACGGGAAAGCGCCGCGCCCGCGACTTCAGCGGTCCCTCGAGGCTGCGGGTCAACATCATGGCCCTAGCATTCCACGTCTCTGGCTACCTGGCAATCCGATTGCCAAATAGCCAGGCAGCCCACTAACGTGTCGATTCTCAAGGGACCCTTCCCGCAGAGCGGCGTTTGACTCAAGACCAGGCCCCTTTTCGATCGCCATCTGTGGGTAAATCCAACAGCACCTGTTATATTATCCACTATGTTCGCGCGCATGCTACACGCCAAGGTGCTCGAGGCGATGAAGGACACGCCGGTGGTGTTCGTGGCGGGCGCCAGGCAGACTGGCAAAAGCACGCTGGTGCAGGCGGTGCAGGCCAGCCTGCCGGATGGCTGCTATCGAACGATGGACGACCTCAATACTCTGGCGTCGGCCCGACGCGACCCGAAGGGCTTCGTGGAAACGCTGCCTACCCAGGCGTTCATCGACGAAGTCCAGCGGGCCCCCGAGCTCTTCCTGCCCATCAAGGCCTCGGTTGACC
>PMIX01000046.1 GCA_003158395.1 Myxococcales bacterium
CTGCGCGATAACGCCGCCCACATCTGCAGTGGCTCCCGCTCGTTCCCGTAACTCCCGTCGTAGCGCGGCCTCGTCGGTCTCGCCTGCTTCGACTTTTCCGCTCGGGAATTCCCACAAGCCGGCCAGCACGTCCATAGAGCGTCGCTGAGTGATGAGGTATCGTCCTCGCTGCTCTATTATGGCAGCTACCACGCGGATGTGCGGTGCGACCTCTGTCATTGTGCCGCCAGCACGAGAGCAGCCCTTTCGACACACTGACCGCATTTCGTCCCCCTGGCTTTGCGACGACGATTTGGGTTGGCAAGAAATGGTCTCTGCCTGTGCATTCTGCCTGATCATGTCGTCCAGTTGGATTCCGGGCACGACGGCTTGTTTCCAGAATGGCACTCGCAGTTGCACCCAAACAGTGAACTTGGCGCCGTGGCATGGTCCTTCATTGGCAGCGTAGATGGAGCCCAAGGCCGAGGGCAAGACCGCCGCGAAACCCTGCATGACAGCCTGCAAGTATCCCCTCGGCCTGTTCACAGCTCACGGTTTCGCGAGGTGTGTCGCGAAGCCATGCCGCAGTGAACAGGGCCGACTCTTCCCATCCGCCGAGCGACTATGGGAATTCCTTGGAGCTGCGGTCGCCGCCGGCGTTCACATTCTCGGCCTCGATACGGGCGGGGTGCTCCGCGCCCGATTCGTCGGCAGGGGCGCGGTCATGGGCGCCGTGGAAATACTCGGGCGTCGGCTCGGAGGCGGGGTGCGGGTGGCCGACCGTAGGGTGGTCTGGTGTCTCCCGGGCGTAGATGCCGCGAGCGGTGTCCAAGGCGTGACCGGCCGATTCATGAACCAGCAGATCGGCGAGGCTGACAACGCCCTTCAGATGTCCCTCGCCGTCGAGCACCAGCAAGCGGGATACCCTCGCGCTGACCATCATCTCGCCGGCTCGATCCACCGGGCAGTCGGGCGGGACAAACTGCACCGGAGCCGTCATCACGTCGCCCACCTTGGTCTTTGCGGCTGGTCGATCCTTTCCGACAACCCGCAGGGCGATGTCACGATCGGTGATCACACCGATGGCCTTGCCATCGGCGTTGCACACCGGCAACAACCCGAGGTTGTGGAAGGCCATCAACTTGGCGGTCCGCGCGACGGTCTCGTCTGGGCGGATCCATTGTACGTCCTGACTCATGATTTCTTCGCAACGCATGTTGTTCCTTCCTCTCGGTTCTGGGCGTAAGCAAGAAACGGTCCAAGGGGAAAGAGGTCCCGGTTGGACCACCATGAAACGCGTCGGCCACTCAGGGCCACGGCTGAAAGGCGCGTCTGGGAGCAATCCTGACACGTCGCGTTCGGTGTCCCATCGCGGTGAGCGGGGGCTTCAATCAAGATGAGGTACCGTTTCATTCGATTTGAAGGAGACGAGTTGCCGCCGTCCGAACGTCCTGACTGGGCGGTCTCGGGTCCGCTGCAGTCCGCTGCCCGGGTGGCCAGGGCGGGATCTCCGCTACCGCCGGAGGAGAAGACCGCACCGCAAGGCCCCAACTTCACGCGAAACTCTGTGGCACGAATCGTGCGAAAGGCTCAGGCGGGCGGCATCGTACGTGCGGCGTGCCGCATCTGACCAGGAGGGCATCATGACGCGAATTTTGCTGGTACTGGCGTTGACGGCTGGAATCTTTGGGGGTGGTTTAGCCGCAGCGGATACTGCGTCGTCCACCGCAAGGTCAGCAGCGGCTGCGCCGGCGCAGCCGGGTCCGTGGCAAAGCGGGATGATGGGAGGCGGGATGATGGGAGGTGGGATGCTGGGCGCCGGGATGTGCCCGATAATGATGGCCGGCCTCGGCACCAAAATGGACATCAAGAGGATCGACAAGGGTGTCAGCATCACGTTCACGTCCACTGATCCGCTGACCGTCGCGCGGCTTCAGAAGATGGCCGAAGCGATGCGCCTCATGCACGAGGCAATGATGCAGTGACGGAAGCCACGCCGGAAGGAGTCCTTCGAGAAGACGCGCCAGTGGTTGAGCGACAAGATCGCCCCCTGATAGGCGAACAAGGCTCGCGCGATGCAGCGGCGAGGCGGCCGCTGGATCGATACTTTCTTCACCAGCGGCTACCCAGTGCAGCCGGGTCCTGGCTGTAGAACTGCTGAAGCTGGAGATACAGTTCGGGGTGTTTGGACCGAAGCTGGCGCGGCTTCTCAAAGAAGGTCTCGGTGGCAACAGCAAAGAACTCGGCCGGATTGGTCGCGCCGTAGCGATCGATGAGCGTGCGGTGGTGGTGGGCCGTGTCGCGAACGAGTTGATCGAAGTCGTGGCCGAGCACCCGCGCCCACGCGACGTACATCGAGCGCCGGGGAAGAGCCGGCGCGCCGTCGCCCATGCCGCTCTCCTGGTCCAGTTGATGCGCAAACTCGTGCAGCACGACGTTGTGTCCGTCGTGGATGTCGGCGGCACCTGAAAGCACACTGTCCCAGGCCAGCACCACCACGTCGCGTGCCCATGATTCCCCGAGCCGAGCTTGCGTGCCCTCGGCGACCAGTCCATTCGGGGTACTCTGACCGCCCGGCACCAAATAGGTTGTCGGATATACCAAGATGGAGACGAGGTTCGGATAGTATTCCGTCTGGCGATGCAGAAGCAGCACGCACGCTTGCGCGGCGATCGTGACCCGGGCCTCGTCGGTCATCTGCAGGCCGCCGCATCCTTCAAAGTGCTTCTCCGCCAGAAACACCTGGATGTGCCCGACCAGTTCCTCCCGGTCCTCGGCAGACAAGCATGCCACGTAGGGAACGTTCTTCTCGATGAACGCGCGCCACTCGGCCGGAAATTGGCGCCGGCGAATCGCATCGCGACGCCGTCGCCTCAGCCAGGCGAACATGGCCACTGACGCTTGCCTCCATTGATCACGCACGGCAGTCTACCCGATCGCGCGCCAGGGGTTCCGGGATCGATCATTTCTTCCGGTATTTCTCGCAAGAAATCCGAATTCTCGGCACGTTTTGCGAGCCCAGCCATCTCACCCAGAACACCACAACCGTGAAGGGACGACCATGGCTAACAACAATTCCATCGTGGCAGTCTATCCATCGCACACGGCTGCCGAATCGGCCATCAAGGAGCTACAGCACGCGGGTTTTGATCTGAAGAAGCTGTCCATTGTTGGACGGGACTACCACACAGAGGAGCATGTGGTCGGCTACTACAACGTCGGCGACCGGATGAAAGTGTGGGGCAAGACGGGCGCCTTCTGGGGTGGGCTGTGGGGACTTTTCTTCGGCTCCGCGTTCTTTTGGATTCCCGGCCTGGGGCCACTACTTGTGGCGGGACCCTTGGTCAGTTGGATCGTCGGGGCGCTGGAAGGCGCCATCGTAGTGGGCGGTTTGAGCGCGATTGGAGCCAGTCTTTACAACCTCGGCATCCCCAAGGACAGCATCTTGCGGTACGAGACCGCGCTCAAGGCCGACAAGTTCGTTTTGATTGCCCACGGCTCCCCGGACGAAATAACTCGTGCCAAGGGAATCCTCGGCCCGACCAAGCCGGAGACCTTGGAGCATCATCAGTGAAAGGAGAGCCGGTCATGATGTCCCCTTCCCGCTGGTCGTTGCGCGCGACCTACTTCACCGTTGCAGCGGCGCTGCTCGGCGCGACCAGCGCCTGCGTCACGACTGGAACCTACGACAAGAAAATTGCCGAGCTCGCCAAGCTTCGAGCGGACCACGACCGCGCGGCGGCCGACACCATCGCTGCGCTGACGGCCGAGCGGGATGGCTTGCGCAAGAAGCTCGACGACGCGACCGCGCTGGTCAAGGAGCTCAGTGCCCGGCTTGAAACGCTGGGGCAGAACGTCGGCAAGCTGACCAGCGAGAAGGGGGAGCTGGCGCAGGGACTCGCGGACGCGAAGGCGCGCCTCGAAGAACTGCGACGGCAAAAGGCCGCAGCGGAGGCGCGCGCGGCGACGTTTCGCAATCTGGTCGCCCGGCTCAAGTCGATGATCGACGCTGGCCGCCTGAAAGTCGTGATCCGCGATGGTCGGATGCTGATTGCCCTGCCGAACGATGTTCTGTTCGACTCGGGGAAGACTGACATCAAGGCGGACGGCCAGGCCGCGCTCGCTCAGGTCGCGCAGGTCCTCGCGACGATTCCTGACCGCAACTTCATCGTCGCTGGCAACACTGACAAGGTGCCGATCCATACCGCCCGTTTCCCGTCGAACTGGGAACTCTCCACCGCACGCGCGGTCGAGGTCACCAAGTTCCTCATCGCGAACGGCATGCGGCCGCAGGTGCTGGCGGCAGCGGGATACGGGGAGTTCGATCCCGTGGCGGCAAACGATTCACCCGAGCATCAGGCACAGAATCGGCGCATCGAGATCGTGCTGCAGCCGAATCTCGCCGATCTGCCTCCGCTCGACGAGGGGAAAGCGACGCCATGACGACGGGTCGCGGTTCGGCGACACCAGATGTTTCATGGCTACGATCCCGCCAACCACTATGGTCGCCCCCCGACATTGGTGGACGCCGGAACGGGTGTCGTCATCGCCGCGGAATTCNNAGCAGAAGTGCGACTACGATCACGCCAACCACCGCGATGGCCACTCGCCTTCCACGGCCGATCTTGACCTTACTCACCATCTTGTCCATCGCCGGGTCTTTGTCCATGGTGAATCAAAGCACTGCATCGATTATGCCGATGCCAGGGACCGACGTGCCGTCAGGCGAGCGCGTGCAGATTCTGCGCGACCAGTCCCAAGCGGGTCCTCCACGCTGGCTTCGGCGGCGGTGACGCCAGTGTCGCTCCACCTGAGTTCGGAGCGCTTGCAGACACGCTTCGCAGGACCGAATGCTCCTGCCAAGCCCCGCCCTGAATCCTGGGGAATGTCATGCGATCCGGAGCGCCAGCCTCAATCAAGATGATGGACCGCCTCATTCAGTTCGAATGAGAGAAGGCACGCCGCTCGCAGGGTGCGAGGATGGACTCCGTCCGACGTCCGATGGCGATCGCGACCGCAGTGCAACGCTGGCCACCCCGGCGGGCGACGATGAGCTTCACCCGAGGCGCCATGGGGTGCTATGGCACCAATCCTGCAACAGACCCATTCGAATACGAAATCATCGAGCCGAAAGGGGAGGGAATGCCCATGTTGCGAAGCTTGAAAGATCTCGAAGGGTACGCCGTGAACGCCACCGACGGCGACATCGGACACGTTGCGAACTTTCTTCTGGACGATGAGCGCTGGGTAGTTCGCTATCTGGTCGCTGAGACTGGTGGCTTCTTCAGCGGGCGTCGGGTGCTCATCACGCCAGTCTCCTTCCGCCAAGTGGACTGGTCGACCCGGCGCTTCCACCTGGCGCTGACTAGGGACAAGGTCAAGAACAGCCCAAGCGTGGACGTCGACAAGCCCGTCTCGCGGCAGCAGGAGCTGGACTTGTTCGGGTACTACGAATATCCGTATTACTGGGGATACGCTGGACTGTGGGGCATGGGCGCCTACCCCAACTTGCTGGCGGCTGGCAGGCGGAACCAGGTGCCTGCCAAGCCCGAGCCCGCCGAATCAGGCGATGTCCATTTGCGTAGCGCCAAGGAGATTCGCGGATACCACATTGAGGGAGCCGACGCAGCGATCGGCCACGTCGACGACTTCATCATCGACGATGAGACCTGGGCGGTACGCTATCTGGTGATCGACACCAGAAACTGGTGGCTCGACAAGAAGGTACTGGTTGCGCCGCACTGGACCAGCCGCATCAGTTGGGCAGAAAAGAAGGTCTTCGTGGACCTCTCTCGACAAGCGATCAAGAACAGCCCCGAGTGGAACCCGACCGCGCCCATCAACCGCGAATACGAAGCACGTCTCTATGATTATTACGGACGCCCGGTCTACTGGGACAGCGTCCACGGACCGGCAGGGACGCCGCCGCACCACCACCCAGGGAGCCACTTGTAACGCGCAGCTCTTGCGCTGAGGCTAGGCTGCATGTCCCATCACCTACGCCGATCTGAAGGACTCCTTCGAGAAGACCCGTCAGTGGTTGAGCGACAAGATCGCTCCTTGACGCGGTAGTGAAGCCGTGAACGCCGGTGACGAGGCGCCTAAATCTCTGGCACCAATCGTGCAAGAGGCTGATTCGGATACAAAATGGTCGAGCCGAAAAGCGGGGAGGAAATGCCCATGCTGCGAAGTCTGAAGGAGTTGGAGCATTATGCGGTGAGCGCCACCGACGGCGACATCGGACACGTTGCGGATTTTCTTCTGGACGATGAGCGCTGGATAGTCCGCTATCTGGTCGTCGAGACCGGTGGCTTCTTCACTGGGCGCCGGGTGCTCATCTCTCCCATCTCATTCCGTCAGGTGGACTGGTCGACCCGAGGCTTCCACCTGGCGTTGACTAAGGACAAGGTCAAGAACAGCCCAAGCGTGGACGTGGACAAGCCCGTCTCGCGGCAGCACGAGCTTGACTGGTTCGGCTACTACGGATATCCCCGCTACTGGGGGTACTCGGGACTGTGGGGCATGGGTGCCTACCCGGGGTTGCTCGCGACCGGCAGGTCGAATGGAGCGCCTGCTGAGGAGCCGGGAGGATCAGGCGACGTCCATTTGCGCAGCGCCGAGGAGGTTCGTGGATACCACATCCAGGGGACGGACGGGCCGATGGGCCATGTCCACGACTTCATCATCGACGATGAGACCTGGGAGGTCCGCTATCTGGTGATTGACACCAGCAACTGGTGGCTCGACAAGAAAGTGCTGGTTTCCCCGCACTGGGCGAACCGCGTCAGTTGGGCGGAGGGCGAGGTCTTCGTCGAAATGTCTCGACAGAAGATCAAGAGCAGCCCCGAGTGGAACCCGTCCGCGCCCATCAATCGTGAGTACGAAGCACGCCTTTATGACTACTACGGACGCCCGGTGTACTGGGACAGCGGCGACCGACCGTTAGAAACGCCGCCACCGCACCAGCACTCAGGGAGCCACGCGCGATAGCGCGCAGTTCTTGCACGTACGGAGGCGGTTGCGCTCCAATGACAAGGCATTGGGCCAGGACCAGGCCGCAACCGCCGAGACTGATAACGCTTGTTAGGAGGAGGCAACCATGTACTGGTACCAATGGCAGTTCTTCGGGATGCACTTCTTCTGGTGGATGTTCTGGGTCTTGCTCATCGTCTCGTTCTTCTCGTTGGCTTTCCCCGTCCCCCGATCAAGGCTGCGGCTGTACCGAGATGACCCGCTCGGTATCCTCCAGCGGCGCTACGCCGCCGGCGAGATCACGACCGCAGAGTACGAGGAGCGCAAAGCCCACATCGAGCAAGATCTGCGCAGTCCCAAATCATGATCATCCCAATCCGAATGCTCGTCATCCTCGCTGTACGGCTGCGAGTGCGACGACGTGGCACTCTGCCTCGCCTGGTAAACGTTCGAGGCGCAGGCCACGACGGGATGCACGGCCATAGCGTGGCACTCTGCCTCGTGTGACATCTTGCCACGTTCCGGTTGGCCGACCGAATCCAGACGCGCGAACCTCGCGAAGAACATCGAAACTCTCACAACTCCGGCGCCAGGGGATCCCGCCAGAGCTCTCCAATAACCCGTCGAATCCCTTCTAAAGCAGGAGTCACCCGCAATGAAAAGTCCATCGAGAAATGACAATGGAAAGGCAAGTGTGACCGATAACAACTCCGGCCCGGCGATCCGCCCGCCGCGCGTGACGACGAAGGTCGCAACACCGCTTCACCTCGCGGCGGCGGGTAGATGGTGTGCGATGCTCCTGATTGCAGCGGGAGCCGAGGTTCTGGCCTTGTCGCCCTTGCAAGCGGCGAGTGCGAAAAGGGAAATCACCGACAGCGGCATCACAGCTGCTGTTGAAGGAGGATTGGCATTCGAAAAGGGCGTGTTCCCGAGTGCTGTGGATGTCAGCACCAGCCAGGGCATCGTCACGCTCTCCGGTTCGGTCAACAACCTGCTCGCCAAAGAGCGGGCGGTGAAGATGGCCGAGAGCATCCGGGGCGTGCGCGGTGTGGTCGACCGGACCACGGTGACGCCAGTGTCCCGCTCCGACGCAGACACCCGCAAGGATATCCAGGCGGCGCTGCGGCTGGATCCCGCTACTGAATCCTATCGGGTGGCGGTTTCCGTCCAAAATGCCGTGGCCACGCTAACCGGGAGCGTCGGCTCCTATACGGAAAAGCAACTAGTCGCTCGGATCGCCAAGGGCGTAAAGGGGACCAAAGAGGTCCGCAATGAGGTTGCGATCAACTACCTGTCGAAACGCACCGACTCCCAAATTCTTGCAGATATCAAGGCTCGCCTCCAATGGGACATCTGGGTCAACGGCGACATGACCAACGTCGATGTGAGAGACGGAAGGGTAACGCTCACCGGAATTGTTGGAAGCGCGATAGCGAAATCGCGGGCGTCGGATGATGCCTGGGTGAACGGAGTGCTGTCGGTGGACGACAGCGGGATGAAAGTCGAGCCATGGGCACACAATGATGCGCACCGAAGATTGAAGTACGCCACCAGGTCGGACAGCGATATCAAGCAGGCGGTTCAGGATGCCTTTCGTCTGGACCCCCGGGTCGCAGCCTTTTCTCTCGATGTAAACGTTGGAGGAGGAGTGGTCGTTCTCGGTGGCAACGTGGGAAATCTGAAGGCGAAGACATCCGCTGAACAGGACGTGGAGAACATAGTGGGCGTTACGGGGCTTGATAGCCTTGTGAAGGTGAGGCCGAGCGGCCAGTCCACCGATGCGGAAATGAAGGAACAGCTGAAGGCCGTCGTGTTCTGGGACCCGCTGCTAGATAGCTCCACAATAAGTGTGGCTGTCGTCAATCGTGTGGCCTACCTCTCTGGGACGGTAGGTTCGATTGTTCAGAAAGCCGAAGCGCAGGACGTTGCCTTGCGGACAAAGGGAGTGTTGATGGTCCGGAACGCTCTGAAGGTTGAGCCGGAGTTTTGGGTCACCTACTACGATTGGCCCAACTACTACTACGCCTCGCCCTATGACGGCCAGACGTCTTACTACGCTTCCGGGATGTTTGGGCCACAGCTATATCTGAGCGACGAACGGATCAAGAAGAATATCGAGAACGCGTTCTTCTGGAGCCCCTTCGTGCACAGTGATGAAATCAAGGTCTCGGTTGACGGGGGAATGGCCACCTTGACTGGCACCGTCGGAACTTGGATTGGGTGGGGTGAAGCTGACAAGGACGCGCGCAGGAGTGGTGCGACCGGAGTGGTAAACCGCGTAAAGGTCAAGATGGGCGCCTGGTGGTGGTAGCAGAACCGAGAAGAGGGAGAGCGACATGGCAATCTTTCATCAATGGTGGTTGTGGATAGCATTCATGTTCCTGTTCTTCGTGGGTCCGATTAGCTATGGGTGGGGCTACCGTAAATGGGGGGCGCCATTTCCTCGGTATATCCAGAGGCGCCTGGGCGCGAAGACGGGCACGGGTGGCGATTTCGCAACGCTCAGCTACCAGCATTGGGGATGGGGCGGCGACCTGGTGTGGATGGTGCTTCTTATCGGGGCGGTCTGGGCTGTTGCGGGACTTTGGTGGCGCTGAAGTCATGAAAGTGAGTCCTGCGGCAGGGAAGCCGGCCGAAGCATCGATGCTGGTGGACGTACCCAGACTCGTCACGGCCTACTACACCGAGGCGCCTGACCCTTTGGTGTCGGCGCAACGGGTTGCCTTCGGTACATCAGGACATCGCGGCTCGGCGTTCGAGAAGGCCTTCAACGAACAGCACATCCTTGCCATCAGTCAGGCCATCTGCCTGTATCGTGCACAGAAGAAGATCGATGGTCCGCTCTTCCTGGGCATGGACACCCATGCCCTGTCGGTNNNGGGATCGTGGTCACGCCGTCACACAATCCGCCACATGACGGCGGCTTCAAATACAATCCCCCGAACGGCGGACCGGCGGAATCGGATGTCACTACCTGGATCGAGGCGAAAGCAAACCAGTTTCTCGAGAATGACCTTCTGGGTTTGAAGCGGGTCACTCTCGAAAAGGCCCTTCACGCCTCCACGACGCACCGGCACGACTATCTCAATGCGTACGTTGCTGACCTCGCCACGGTGGTCGATATGGATGCCATTCGGGGAGCCAAGCTCAGCATGGGCGTCGACCCGCTCGGGGGTGCCGGGGTCCACTACTGGAACCCGATTGCCGAGCGCTACGGGTTGAACCTGACGGTCGTAAACGAGGCAGTCGACCCGACGTTT
>PMIX01000275.1 GCA_003158395.1 Myxococcales bacterium
CTCCAGTGAGCCCGTTGCCGATAACCCTGCAATGTGGAGGTGACGGCACACGCACAAGCCGCATCAGCGAGCCCGGTCTATTCACCCCGGCAGCCGGAGAAGACGGCGCTTTGCCAGGTGCTGGCTCACCCGCTACTCACGCCGAGACTGCGACGAACCGCCATGGTGGGACTGCACGCCAGTTTCACGATCAGATCGGACAAGCTGTTTAACGATACGTCGTGCCCTTGAAACGGCTCACCCTTTTGTGTGATCCGATAGTCGATGGCCGCGTCTCGCGTGAACCAGCCCGGCCGCAGGATCGTGTAGTCGAGGTCGGACGCCTCGATCACCGCCGCGGAGTCGCGATACGGATCGAGCACGCTCGCATAGCGCTCGCCCGGCACTTCGCCGTAGATACCCATCGAGCTGATGAAGATGAGCCGCTTCACGCCAGCGGCGTGCATGGCCAGGACGATGCACTCTGCCTGCTCCTTCATCGCGCCGGACAGGTTCGCGTAGACCGCGTCCTGTCCTTTCATGGCCGCCGTGAGGGTCGGCTGGTCGAGCACGTCTCCTTCGACGATCGTTACACGTGCTGGGTCCGGGTTGCTCAATCGACTGGCGCGACGCAAATAGAGCGTCAACTTCGCATCGGTGTCGCGCAGAAACACACGGGTGGTGTGGCGCGCGAGCTGTCCATTGGCGCCCAAAATGAGGACGTTCGTCATCGTGTCGTCCCTTCGTTGATGACTCGGATCGCGTTGAGGGTGCGGGGATAGCCGATGAACGGCAGCAACTGCGTGATCGTGCCGAGGAGCACCCGCCGGTCGTTGCCGACCGACAGGTTCGCCGCCACGTGTCCCAGTAACTGCGGTTCACATCCACCAAGCGACGCCAGCATGGAAAAGGTCAGAAGCTCGCGCGTCTTCAAATCGAGACCCGTGCGCGTGTAGTAGTCGCCGAAGCAGTTGGCGGACAGGTGCTTCTGAATGTGAAGCTCATCCTCCGGCGATTGGGCGTAGAGCTGGTCGATCCGGTCGCCGAGAATCTGTTTCTGGATCGCGAGGCCCTTCTCGAACCGGGTGTCGGGACTCGTCGTGGACTGTTCCGGTAGCGGCAACCCGACGCCTCTGCTTCGCAGCACCTCGTTGGTGACGTGAAGGAAGTCGAAAACTTTGGCCATGCCAACGTAGGGCACCGCCTGATAGACGATTTCCTTCGCCTCCACCGGCGTGACGCCAACATGAAGCGCGGCACCCAGCATGATGCGATATTCGTTGACCGCTTGGCATCCGATCGTGGCCGCAAGCTGCACCATGAGCCGGGTTCGGGTGTCCAAGACTCCATCTTTCAACACTTCGTCGAACGCCCAGTTGTCGAAGAGCTCGATCAGCTCGGGGTCGGTCGCTTTCAGCGTCGACGCGTGATTCGGGAATAGGGCGTCGTGGTTGCGCTGCGCTTCTTCGCGGATGGGCATGATTCACTTTCCGGCGCGCGCAGCCAGGTGCGCGGGATAGCGATCACCTTGCACCTTCAGATGTGCCAGGGCTTCTTCGATTTGGCGCAGCTCCTCCGCCGTCAGCTCCACGGACGCAGCAGCGACGTTCTCGTCGAGACGATGCAGCTTTGTGGTGCCCGGGATCGGCACCATCCACGTCTTCCGTGATAGCAACCAGGCGAGTGCGATCTGGGCTGCGGTCGCCTGCTTGGCGGCCGCGATGCGCGCAAGCAGCTCGACGAACGCTTGGTTTGCCTTGCGTGCTTCGGGCGAGAAGCGTGGAACAATGTTGCGGAAGTCATCCTTGGCGAAGGAAGTATTCTCGTCGATCTTCCCGGTCAGAAAGCCTTTGCCGAGCGGACTGAAGGCCACAAACCCGATGCCGAGCTCTTCGCAGGTCGGCAGCACTTCCGCTTCGGGCTGGCGCCACCACAGCGAATACTCACTTTGCAGCGCCGCAACGGGCTGGACCGCGTGCGCGCGGCGGATCGACTGCACGCCAGCTTCAGACAGGCCAAAGTGCTTGACCTTGCCTTCGCGGATCAGATCCTTGACGGTTCCGGCCACGTCCTCCATCGGCACGTTCGGATCCACGCGGTGCTGATAGAAGAGGTCGATGCGATCGGTCCTGAGCCGCTTGAGCGATGCCTCGGCGACTTGGCGGATGCGCTCGGGCCGGCTGTCCATTCCGACTTCCGCATTTCCATTTTTGAAGCCGAACTTGGTTGCAATGACGATCTCGTTTCGCATCGGCGCCAGTGCTTCGCCCACCAGTTCCTCGTTCGTGAAGGGACCGTAGGCTTCGGCCGTGTCGAAGAACGTCACGCCCTTCGCGAATGCCGCACGGATT
The DNA here is from genome assembly GCA_003158395.1 of Myxococcales bacterium. Taxonomy (GTDB): domain Bacteria; phylum Myxococcota_A; class Polyangia; order Fen-1088; family Fen-1088; genus Fen-1137. The sequence goes on from PMIX01000275.1 coordinate 2,331, forward strand.
AGAGCAATGGCGTCTCGCTTTTCAAGGCCGGGGCCATAGGCAAAATTCAATCCCATGCACCCGAAGCCGATAGCCGAGACTTCGAGACCACTTTTCCCTAGTTTGCGCTTTTGCATTTCTTCTTCTCCTTGGATTTCACATCTCCTGCACCGTTGGGCGCAGCAAGATCTCGTTGATGTCCACGTCGGCAGGCTGTTCAATCGCGTAGGCGATGGCTCGCGCCACGGCGTCCGCAGGGATCGCCTGCTGCCGGTAGAACGCCTTGATGTGCGCGGCGGTGTCGGGGTCGGAGATGCCAAGCGGAAGCTCGGATTGCACCGCGCCGGGCGAGATGATGGTCGTGCGGATCCCGTCGACCTCTTGCCGTATACCTTCTGAGATAGCCCGCACCGCATGTTTCGTCGCGCAGTACACAGCGCCCCCCATGGACACCTTGTGTCCGGCGACCGAAGCGATGTTGATGATGTGGCCGCCCTTCTGCCGTGCAAACACCGGTAGCGCGGCGGCGATGCCGTAAAGCACGCCCTTGATGTTGATGTCGACCATGCGGTCCCACTCGTCAACGAGTGTCTTTTCGATCGGCGCGAGGGCCATCAGCCCGGCGTTGTTGACGAGCACGTCCATGCGGCCGAACTTCTCGGTCGCGGCTTGAACGAACGCATCCACTTCGGCGCGCCTGGTTACGTCGACCTGCATAGCTGCGGCTTGACCGCCAGCGCGCTGGATGTCAGCCACAACTGTCTGAAGCCGAGCCATGCGACGCGCGCCGAGGAACACGCTGGCGCCCTTGCTGGCCAGGTGGCGCGCAGTGGCCTCGCCGAGGCCGCTGCTGGCGCCAGTGATGACGACGACCTTTCCTTGAATGTTCGACATGCTGCCCCTCCCTGGGCTAGATTTGATGCCTAAGCTGCCATGCCTTGTCCCAGGCGTCGCGTGTGCCCTTGCTCGACCTGTTGTGAAATTGCTCGAATCAACGCATGCCGGTTCCAGAGAATACCTCCGCTGAAGCACTCGACCGCTACGCTGGCGGCACGAGAACCGCCGCTGGCAAAGGCGACGTCCGTGGCAACGCGAGAGCCACCAGGGGCGTGGTGCCGCTGAACGTGGCCCCGTAGCAGCGGGTAGCGCTTGGTCAGACGGCACGAGCTCGGTTGAGTCTTTTCCGCTCGCTACTGTGCCGAGGGTTCGGCACGCACCGCTCAGGACCCTCTTCCGGCGGTCAGATCCGCCTCGCGGAACCCGAAGTGGCACGTCGGTGGGGGTGGTGCGCAGCCCAGTGGGCGCGCGGTTCGGCCAGCCTCGCTTCGCCCTGCTACATCAGGCGGACGAAGTCTGCATATTCAATCTCGAAGGCGCGACACAGGGCACGAACCTATACATCCGAAAGCTCAGTCTTCTCACCGTGTGAGAGCGGCAAGACGTACGTGTGGCCCCTACGGTCGTCGAGGACGACGTGGCTGCCTTTTCCGGGGCGCTCGATAAGCTTGATGCCCAGCTTCCTGAGCGCCTTGCGTAGGCGTTTGTATCTAGCGGGCATTCACCTGGGCCGGCGAGTGGTCACTCACAAAGGGATAAATGGGCCAGCCAGTTGGAGAAGCAGCGGCCCGCCGCGTACCCTTGCCGTGAATCGCCACTTTTGCCCAGATACGCTGAGGCACCGCCTCGCCGATGAGATCCCAGACTTCCTTGGGTGCTGGGCGAAGGGTAATCGGCAGAGTCCTTGGGTAGACCTTCAGGTTGTAGCTACCAAGCGACATCACAGCGTCTGCCATCATGGCCACGGCATCATCGACGGAATCACCCTGCGTGACGATGTCAGTCTCGAGCCCATGGGCGATCCATGTGCCCGGCATGTCGGGTGCGGGATAGACGACTACGCGCAGCGGAAATTCAACAGAGAACTCAATCGCCATGTTCACGGAACAGTCTACCACGCCATCCCCTGGTCAGCGACCGCCCGACCCTCACGGGGTACGCGCGCGTGGGCAAGGGCGAGGTGGCCCTGGGCCGCTGGCCGACCACCATCGGCGGCTGGAAGACGATCGAGCGGTCCGACGGCAGCATGGCGCTCAAGTACAAAGAGTCCGCTACCGGCGACGCCATCTGGCCCGAGATTCTGGCCACGCCGACCTGGCACCCGGCGACGGGCATACCCACGCGCAAGCTGCTCATCAAGCGGGGGGACACCTGGGAGCCGAAGACCGAGATCATCGG
>PMIX01000188.1 GCA_003158395.1 Myxococcales bacterium
GCATCCGAATGAGACAGCACAGTGGAGCAAAGACAATCCTGGCACGGACAAGCCGGTAGCGGCGGATTTCGCCGTGATCTTCTTCGACGACTTCTCGAAGACATATCCGGGGCAGTTCCCAGCGGCGGTCGAGCATAAGACCGCCGACGGCAAGACCGTGAGCGCGATCGAGCCGGTGAAGGAAGGCACGGACATCCAGTCCAACTTCTTCGATATGTGGCGGCAGGAGCATGCTGACGCTGCTCTGCAAGAGGTGCCGGGGGACATGGTCATGGCGTCTGGCTCCGGCTTGGACCCGCACATCACGCTGAAGAATGCCCTCTTCCAGCTCGACCGGGTCGCGGCGGCGTGGGCGAAGAACGGGAATCGCACGGAGACCGACACGCGCAAGGAAATCGAGGAAGTGCTGCAAGAAAACGCGACGGCCCCGCTCGGTGGTCTGGTCGGCGAGAAGATGGTCAACGTCCTGGAAGTGAACCTCGAGTTGCGGCGCCGCTACGGNNTCATCCACACCAATTGTTTTCCGATGGTGGGAAAGATTGATAGCGGGCCTGGTTGCGACAGCGCACCAATTGGTTTGGCTTTCGCAATCAAGGAGAAAGAGATGCGCAATTTACTCGGTTCCGTTATCGCAACCGTAATTGTGTTGAGTCCGCTGGCGGCATTCGGGCAGGCAGCAACACCGGTCGATGCGCCGGCCGCAACGCCTGCCCAGCCCGCGGCTGCACCGGCAACACCAGTCGCACCGGTGGCGCCTGTCGCGGCTCCGCCCATCGCTTTTACATGGGAGGCGCTGGTGGACGCCTACTACATGTACAATTTCACCGGGGATCCGTCGACACAGGGTCCGGCAGGCGCTCGTCAGTTCGATGTCGTGGCCAACAGTTTCTCGCTCAACTACGCCAAGCTGGGCGTAGCTGCCGACACACAGTATGTCGCTTTCCGCATGGACCTGGGCGCAGGTCACCTAGCCGCCGTCATCAACGCGGCCAGCAAGGGTACAAGCGCGCCTGGCACCGTCCCAGTCGACCTGGTTGCCACTCAATACGGCAATGACTTTCTCGTCGAGCAAGCCTTCGCCACGGTCAAGCCCACGGCCTGGCTCACCCTGGATGCTGGTCGCTTTGTCACCACTGCCAGCGCCGAGGTCATCGAGGCAAACAAGAACTGGCTCTACAGCCGCTCGATGCTGTTCTATGGGGTTCCCCTCCTGCACACGGGTCTGCGCGTGAACCTGACCGCCAGCCCCTCACTCAAGTTGCAGGCCAGCTTGGTCAACGGGTGGAACAACGATCCTGACAACAACATAGGCAAGACCGTCGGCGCCAACGCCACCTATGCCCCGCCTGAATCCGGCCTCAACGCGTCGGTCACCACCTATATTGGGAAAGAAGCACCCGGCTCGGGCGGCGACACGACCATTCTGCTCGACGGCGTAGTCACCAAAGACATCGCCAATGCATCCTTGGGGCTCAATGTCGACTACCTGAAAAACGGCACACCCTACTGGGTCGGAGCAGCGGCCATGGGGAGATATGCTTTCACCGACCTGTTCGACCTGGCGGCGCGATTCGAGTTGATATCGAGCAAGCAGAACGCCTTCACGGTCGCTTTCCCCGCGCCCTCCGGCGCGACTCTCTACCAGGGCGACGCGGTCCTCTACGAAGGCACCCTCATGGGCGGCCTGGTCGTGGCGAAACATTTCGAGACGCGGCTCGAGCTGCGTGGGGACTTTGCCAACCAGGACCTCTTCTACAAGGGCGGAGCGGCCCGCAAGAACCAGTTCACCGGGCTGGCCGCTTTCCTTGCCTATTTCTAGCCGGTTTGCCACCTGCCGCGAGATGTGCGCGGCGTTTGACGGCCTGGCCGCACAACCCGGTCTCCGCGCCGACCCCGATCTGGCGGCCGCCCGGTCGAGCTACGCGCGATTCACCGAGATGCGCACGCAAATCCTCGCCCTGTCACGCGAGAACACCAACGTGCGCTCGCTCGCCATCTCGCTCGATCAGAAGCGCAAAGCGATGTGGATGTGCCAGGACGCCCTCCATGCCTTGCAACAGGAGATCGCCGGGGAGCCGGCAGCAGTCACTCCAACCAATCCGCGAAGACTGAGAGCCGAGCCTCAGACCGCCCTTGACAGTTTGCTGCGCAGCAGAGGTGGCCGTCGAACACTGCAGCCTCGTACCCACCAGTGTTGGTGCCCGCGCTACTCGGCCTTCTCGCGACCCCGACGAGGCGGGGGCGAGGCCGCTGGCCGCGGGCTCTTCGGGCTACCACCAGGGGCGGGTGAGGCCCGCGTCTGGCTGGCCGGAGGAGATGGAGCCGCCGCCGGTGCGCGAGAGCGGAACGGACCACTCTGCGCGGGTGAGGATGGGGCTGGAGAGTGCACCGCGGGCGCTGGAGCAGCGGGCGGTGCCGACGAGCCGGCAGGGTTGCCTCGCCAGGCCGGATGGGGCGCGCCGGGCGCGGCTGAGGCCGGGGCCGAGCCGCCCTGCATGCCCCCGGCCTGATGACCAGGCGCCGGCGGTGGGCTGCCGTAGACGGCCCCGGGGCGATGGCCGGGCCCCGGCGGTGGACTGCCGTACACGCCGCCGCCCTGATGACCAGGCGCCAGCGGCGGACTACCGTAGACGGCCCCGGGGCGATGACCGGGCGCTGGCGGCGGAGACCCGCGGTACATCGGCGCCGGTCGCCCGTACTGATAGTCGCGGCGACCCTCTCGGTCGTGCCAGTAGCCGCGCTCGTAGACATGGCGTCCGTTGACCACCACGTAGCGGGGCCCCACATAGAAGAAGCCCGGACGCGCGGGCGTCCAATACCCGCCCACCCAGTACCAATCGGCTCCCGTCCAATCCCAATAGCCCTGGATCCAGGCGTAGCCGGGACCAGGAGCCGGCGGCGCGTACTCCATCGCCGGCGGAGGTGGCTGGTTGGCCACGTACACCTGCGTCTCGGGTTCCACGTAGGCAGGAGGCGGCGGGCCAGGCGGGGGCATTTCTTCAGGTCCCGGCCCTACCGGAACGGACACGCCCACGGAGGCGGGGAAACAGCCGGCGCAAGCCAGACCGGCGAGAATCGGCACCCAAGGTACGGCGCACTTCATTTTGTCCTCCTCATATATGACCTGTCAGGCTAGTCCTGTATTCATCAGGGAGCAACGGTGGTAACCGCGCACGCAGGGCGGCAGATGGCCAACCGCCGTTGGATTCTGTGGCCATGACGCCGGCACTTGTGCTTCCTGCCCTTGACCGTCGCGGGGACGCCGACTACAACCGGCGTGAACCATGGCCCCCTCGACCGCACGCGAAACAGTCTTTTCCGGCATCCAGCCCTCGGGCGAATTGCACCTTGGAAACTACCTGGGGGCCGTGCGCAACTGGGTCGCGCTCCAGGACAGCTACCGCTGCTTCTTCTGCGTGGTGGACTACCACGCCATCACCCAGCCATTCGAGCCCGCTGAGATGCCGCGCCGGGTGCGCGACATGGCCACGGATCTGCTTGCCTGCGGCATCGATCCTGCGCGGTCGACTCTCTTCGTGCAGTCTGCCGTTCCCGAGCACACGGAACTGGCCTGGGCGATTTCCGCGGTCACGCCTTTTGGCGAGCTCGGGCGCATGACCCAGTTCAAGGAAAAGTCTGCGAAAGACCCGGACAACGTCAACGCCGGGATCTTCACCTACCCTGTCCTGATGGCCGCGGACATCATCATCTATGGGGCCACGCGCGTGCCGGTGGGCGAGGACCAACGCCAACACCTGGAGCTGGCGCGCGAGATCGTGCGCAAATGGAACGCGCGTTTCGGCCAGACCTTTGTCGAGCCGGAAGCGCTGTTCTCCTCGACGCCCAAGATTCTCGGCCTGGACGGTCAGGCCAAAATGTCGAAGAGCCTGGGCAACACCATCTCGCTGCGCGAGAGCGACGAGGCAGCTTGGAACAAGCTGCGCACCGCCGCGACCGATCCCGCGCGCGTGCGGCGCACGGATCCCGGCAATCCCGACAAGTGCAACATCTTCACCTTGCACAGGTTCTTCTCTTCAGCCGAGCGGCAGGCCGAAGTGCGCGTGGGGTGTACGACCGCCGGCATCGGCTGCATCGACTGCAAGAAGTGGCTCTTCGAGGGGGTGAAGTCGGACTTGAACCGCATCCGCGCACGGCGGGAGGAACTTCTGGCAGCGCCGCAAGCGGTTGACACCATCTTGGCCGAAGGTGCGCAGCGGGCGCGCGTCGTGGCCGCGGATACCATGGCGCGCGTGCGCCAGCGCCTGGGCGTCGTTGGCCCGAAGGACTGACACCCCTTGATGCTACGAGCCGCGCCCTGGGTCGCATCCTTGCTGCTTGCCGGATGTTCCGGGGGCGATGGGCCAGAGAACCCCGAAGGGGCCGTGCGTCTGTTCATCGCCGCGGCACGCACAGGCGATCGCAGCAGCGTGTTCCAGCGCCTGGGGCCTGCGACGAGGGCACGCATCGAGGCCTTGCAGAGCACCAGTCGTCGCCTGAGCGGCCGCATGATGATGAAGACCGAAGACTTCCTGTCTGTGGGCTGGGCGCCGCCGGCCTGGGAACCGGCCGGAACGCGCCTTCTGCGCCGCGATCGGGACAGCGTCGAGGTCGAGGTCTACTCCTCGACCGGGGATCGACACGTTCTGTCGCTGGCACGCGAAGGCCGCGAATGGAAGATCGAGCTGCCCGGGCAGTAGCGAGAGCCAGTTGGGAAATTGCGCCGCCGGAAAGAGCCGGCCCGCGGATCGCGGGTCGCGTGGGCGTGAGGGTGTGCGTGTTCGTATGGGGCACGCGGGAGGGCGTGAGCGGTCCGGGTGCCGCGTGCCGCTCACGCGACCCACCCACGCAGGCCGCGGGCCGCTGATCGCCCACGCTCACGCTGGCCGACCGGGGCTACCTCCGTGGCGGTTCACGCACCAGAGTCTGCTCGATTTCCTCGATATCCTCGTCCCCAATAATGATTTCCAGGTCGCTGAAGTCGGGCAGCATCTCGCTGGTGTCACTCGCGTCGCGCGCCGAATCCCACGGCGGAGAACGCCGATCGCCGACGCGCCTTTCGCGCGGGAAGATGCGCCGATCAAGACCTCCGTCGCGACGCTCAGCGTTGCGACGGTTGCGACAAAGCGACTTGCGCAACTCATCCAGCGTCAGCGGGACATCGGCCATCTTGTGTAGACGCGCGGCGCACAGGTGACAGAGTGAAACCGAGCGCCCGCACAGCTCGACCAGGCGCAGGTTCTCGCGGCGGCGATCGGTGCACAAGGCGCACAGGGCACCCCGGGGCACTGGCCGCATCTCGGCCCATTTCATGTAGCAGGCCCAACACCGACCTCGGCGCAGCTCGGTGACGTGGGCGCCACAGGCATTGCAGGTGACAGTGGCTCGCTCGACCTCGACGCTCATTCTAATTGGATAACGCCGCCCGAAAAGAAGGGCAAATTTTTTTACGGCTGCGGCCGCACCACTGAACAGAGCAGTTCACCGGCGAAATAGCGGGTCGACCGCGGATCGTCAGGCAGCTTGACCCGGAGGAAGGTGTTCAAAATCAGTGCACGATCGCGTCGGGCGTGCGGCTGGCCAGGGTGGACGTAGCTGCGACGAGCGCTGCCGTCGCGCCATTCCCGGAACATGAGTCGGCCCCCGCTGTCGACCAGGTCGACAAGGCCTGTGTGGCCGCCACAGCCTGACCCATCCCCCATGTCGAAGAAAAGCACATCGCCGGGCCGTGCCTCGCTGGCCGCGACCTCGGGGTACTGAGCGCGCAAGAAATGATAGAGGGAACTGGGCGTGCCGTCGGTGCCGAAACGGATTCCGCGCTCGTGCAGCGACCGCTCCACCACGCCCACGGCGGTGTTCGGGTGCTCGGCTTCGGCACGCCGTCTGCGGCTGAAAAAAGGCAGGCCGCTGGACGATGCGCGCACAACAGGAGGCCGTACTTGCCAGGTTTCGGTCGTGGTCGAGGCGCAGCCGGAGGCTGCCAGAAGCGAAAGGCCGAGGAGGAAGGCCCGCGTGGAAACGCGCAGCGTCATGAGGTCAATAATACTACAGGTAGGCACCGTGCCTACTTTTCTCAGCATGACAGACAGCGGGTGCTACAACGCGGCAAGGAGCTGTGGCTTGAGGTCGTCCAGGGCAATGCCTTCGACAATGGCCTGGCCTGGGCGCGGCACCAGAACGAATCGGACCTTGTCCGATACGCGCTTCTTGTCGAATCCCATCCGGTCGAGCACGTCAGCGCCGAGTCGGTGCTTCACGTCCACCGGCAGCCCGAGGCGCGCCAGCAACGCCGTCATGCGCACAAGCAACCCAGGCTCGGTCACCCCGCGGGCAACCCCCAACGCAAGGGCTGCAATCATCCCCAGCGAAACCGCCTCGCCGTGCAAGAGTCGGAAGCCGGATGCGGCCTCGATCGCGTGACCAACGGTATGGCCGAAGTTGAGGACAGCGCGCCGGCCGCTCTCGCGCTCGTCAGCGGCCACGACGTCTACCTTGACCCGCACGGCGGCCTCGATGACCCTCGCCAACACCGCCGCGGGCATAGGCGCACCGGCCTGCGCCTCCAGCGTGTCGAGCAGGGCTGCGTCGGCGATGAGCCCGGCCTTGACCACCTCGGCCATCCCGGCAGCGAACTCGCGCGTGGGCAACGAATCAAGAAACGCGGGGTCGGCCATTACGGCGCGCGGCTGGTGAAAGGCGCCGACCAGGTTCTTGCCGGCAGCGAGATCCACCCCTGTCTTACCGCCCACCGAGGCGTCCACCATGGCCAAGAGGGTGGTGGGGCAGGTCGCGTACGCGATCCCGCGCAGGTAGATGGCGGCGGCAAAGCCGGTATGGTCGCTGGTGGCGCCGCCCCCGATGCCCACCAGAGCCGCGCCCCGGTCATAGCCGTTGTCGGCCAACCAACCGCAGGTGTGCTCGATCGCCGCCAGCGTCTTGCAGGATTCGCCGGCCGGAAGATCCAGGCGCCGGACGCGTGGCAGGTGTGTTGCAAGGGCCTCGACCAGCGGCTGCACGCGCGGCGATAGCTCGCCCAGCCGGCTGTCCACCAGCACGGCCGCCCCAGTGGGCTTGCCCAGCGCCGCGGCGATTCCTTGCGCCATGTCCACCGCGCCTGCGGGCGCGATGCAGACCTCGTAGCTCCTCTGGCCCAGCGGAACCGAGATGGTGGTCACGCCCATCCGACTAGCACTCCGTAGCGGCATCCGGCAAGCGCCTCCTTTTGCGCTGCTCCGAGCGCCGTTTCTTCATGCGCCCTGGCCGCGAAACCAACAACGCTTTTATCTACTGCCTCGCCCTCGCTGCGCGTAAGACCGGGAGAGGAACGAGGTCACTTCCACTCGCAGTGCCGGACCGAGGTGTTCTTGATCGAATTGGTGTCGTCACGCATGACGTCGCTGGCCCAGCCGGCGACCAGCCCGCTGGCTGACGTCAGATTCGACGTCATGTTGAAGATGGACGCCGCCCCGACCTTGCAATCCGAGTTGCTCGTGTCCCAGGACCAGGCGAGCCAGCCGATGCCCACACGCTGCGCCTCCGAGAGCAGCCACTGGTACGGAATGGTAGTGGCGCACCCGTCACCCACGCCGCCGTTGGCGAACTCGCCGTTGATAAGAACGATGTCAGATGCTCGGCGAGCTCAAGACCCCTCAGAGGCGGCAGGCGTGTTCACCCTTTTCTTCTCCGTGAGACAGCCGTGGGTCTTTTCTCTACATCTGCTATTTATCTGATAAGATTATGGGTATGAGTGCCCACGTTCAGACCCTCACCGACTTTTTGCGGCAGCCGAAGCCCATCCTGAAGAAGCTGGCCAAGGAGGATGTTGTGCTTCGCAGGCGTGGTGATGTTGCTCTCCGGCTATCCTTGGACACGCGAGCAGCTGCTTCTTCCTCAGGTGTCGAGGTAGCTGCCAGCCTTCTTGCAGACCTGGTGGACGTTCCCCAGGTTCCTGATTCTTTGGCCAACCTGCTGGCTGCTCGCTTCCCATGGATGAAGTTCTTGACCGAGGATGCCAGGCAGGAATTCGTGCATGAGTTCATCGACACCGTGCGGGCCTGTGCCTCGGTAGGAAACAGTGCTGCCCTGGATGAGGTTGTTCATTCCTGGAAGTCCACGGCTGCTGTCTACTCAGATCCTAAGCTGGCGGCAGACCTGAAGCGTTCCCTTCCCGGCACCCACACCAAGATCTCACGTCCCTGATGCCCAAGCGTGGTGAACGAGTGGCTCCTCCTGCTCGACGTGGGGAGTGGGAGCTACGGTTTGGTGAATCTGAAGCTGCGGCTGGATGGGAAGAGCTATGTCGTCAGGCGCCCGGTCCAGTTCGAGAAGCATGGGATGCGCTATCACGAGAACCTCGAGACCGGACCAACCCCAGCAGGCTATCGTCGTTCACATTGCTGCCGGCACCATCAACCTGGGAGCCCAGTCTCACGCCGGAGGCAGACAAGCGTTGCCCCGGCCTGCGGGAATGGCCTGATGGGCGGGCTCGCCCTTGCGAAGAGGGGGGCGCTGGGCAGGCGCAGGCCGCGGTTGCGGACGGGTCGGCGGTGGGGTTGCCGCGGGCGGGGGTGTCACGGGCGATACAGGGCGGATGATCTTCTGGGCTGTGCTGGGGCCGTTCACTGCCAGGTGGGCGCGCAGGTGCCGCACCATCTTGCGACCAATGCCCTTGATACGCGCCAGCTCTTCGACCGTGCGGAAGGGATGCTTGTGGCGATAGGCCAGGATGTCGCGGATACGCGCCGGCCCGATGCCAGGCAACAGGTGCAGTTCCTCGGGCGAGGCAATATTGATGTTGACCACACCCTCCAGGGTGGCCTTTTGCGCCTGAGCCGACGGGCCCCCCCCGAGCATGACCAAGAGGGTGAGCACGCAGCCGCACGACATGCTTCTGTTGTCGGCGCCCGCAACAAGAAGTTGCTAGGCGAAAAAACTTTCGTGCAGGACTTCTGAAAACAGGTTGCACAGAGCGTGGAAGACGGCCGCCGGAGCCAGCGATCCGGTGCGCTGTCGCATCCACCCGAAGACCAGCGCTGGAATCATCACCGCCAGGCGCGCGGGTTGGAAGTCCACCAGGAAATGGCCCAAGCCAAAGAGGAGACTGGAGATGAGCAGAGGCCAGCCCACGCTGGCGCCCCAGAGTCGGTGTCGCGACGGCCAGCGCTCTTCCAACCGCGACATCAGGTAGCCGCGGAAGAAGATCTCCTCGGGCAGCGCCACGACCAGGAGCTGGGAGAGAGCCAGCGACGCCAAGCCGGCGGGCAGTCGCAAGGAGAAGCCCTGCAATCCCAGCCAACCCGGGCAAATGGGCGCGAGAACATCGATCAGACGCTGCGCCCAGGCGAACGTGCCACCCGAACAGAGCAGGCCGTAGTAGAGAAGAAAGCCTCCGAAGAAGAGCGGCCAGGTAATGGCCAACGCCAAGGCCAGGATGCGCAGGTTCAGCTTGACCGGCGCGAGGCCAAGACCCGCGGACCGATAGTCGAAGGGCCAACCGGAGATGCGTGCCGCGTACGAAGGCGCGAGGAGAAAGACCAAGGCAATGGCGCCGTGGAGAATCTCGCGCACAAAGGACACACCGCGCGCCAGCCAGAACAGCCCCGCGGCAAGACCGGTTGCCGCCAGGAAGGTCGCAATGGGCTCGACCAGCCCGGCCTTTTCCCTGGCTATCGTGTCTGTCTCATTCACCACAAGCCGTGCAGACTGTCCAGGGCTGCCAGCGCGCGGCCAGCCTGGGCCACGGCGCCGGTCAGCCGGTCAGGGGCGCCGACGTCGATGCAGGGCTGCGGTTGTCGCAGCTCGACCAACAAACTGCCGAGCTGTCCCTCAATGTCGGTGAGCAGCCTGCGGCTGCGCCGCAAGGCCGCCACGGTCCGTGGCATCGTTGGGCGAGATCGCCTAGGCGGAATACGACGCCTTCGGCGGGAAATCACTCGTCGCGCTGGCCGCATGTTGCGAGTGTGCTGGCGGTCGGGATTATGTCAACTTTCCAGATCGGCTTCGGACCCGAGCTTCGCCGTGCCATGCCTACGCGCCTGGCCCACGTGGGCAACTGGCGTTTCCGGCCAGCGCAGATCGGC
>PMIX01000233.1 GCA_003158395.1 Myxococcales bacterium
CCGCGAAACCAGGATGGCCGCCAGGATCCGCTGCTCACCAGCGGCGACCAGAGCCGGGGTGGGCGTGCGGGCCTCGTACACCGCTTCGAGGTCACTGGCAGTGTCGCGGAGGAGGAACTGTCCCGCGATAGCAGCGAGAGCGCGTGCGACCTCGTCGGCCTTGGCCGGANNGCCGGCAAAGGGCGGCTGGCCGGCCAGGCATTCAAAGAGCACGCAGCCGAGGGCAAAGATGTCGGCACGTCCGTCCACGGTGCTGGCCCCGCGCGCCTGTTCGGGCGCCATGTACAGGGGCGTGCCCCAGGCAGCGCTGGGGCTGGTGAGGCCCAGGTTCTGCTGCGGATCGAAGAGGCGGCGGGCGATGCCGAAGTCCAAGACCTTGGCCTGGCTTGGATCGCCGGCAGGCAGAAAGACATTGGCCGGCTTGATGTCGCGGTGGACGACGCCATATTTGTGCGCCACGGCCAGGGCCTCGGCCACGCGGCGACCGAGCTGCAGGGTCTCGGAGACGCGGAGCGGCCCGCGCGCCACGCGGTCCTCCAGGGTCTCGCCCTCCAGCCACTCCATGGCCATGTACTGCTCGCCCCGGGCTGTGGAGCCGTGGGCCAGGTAGCGCACGATCGCCGGGTGGGCTATTTCGGCCAGCACCAGGGCTTCCTGCTGGAAACTCAGAGACGGCGTGCTCTGCGGTTCGGCCACCAACTTCAGCGCAACATACTCACCGGTCTTCAGATCCTTGGCCCGATAGACCTGGCCCATGCCGCCCTCGATCGCCTCGCCCTCCACGCGAAAGCGATCGCCATAGGTTTGGGGTTGGCCCTCCGCATACACCGCCTTGATATTACAAGCATTTTGAGGGCGCCGCTCGTTGGTCTGTTGGCGCTGGCGGCCGTGGCTAGGGCTTACCTGGGCAGCGACCAACTGAAGATCGAGCCGTCCTGCGCGCCGGAGTACAGGGTGTCACCGTCGGGCGAGATGGCCAGGGCCGTGACCGCAGCGCGATGTCCGCGCAGCACGCCGAGGGAGTAGCCCCTTTGGGCGTCCCACAAATGGACGACGGGATCATTGGAGTGGGCCGAGGCCAACACACGGCCGGCTGGGCTGCAGGCCAGATGCGTGACCACGGGTGGGATGGGGATCACCTGCAGCGACTGGCCAGAGTGGGCCTGCCACACGCGAATCGTGTTGTCGCGCGATGCTGTGGCCACCCGCCCGTGCCCCGAAAAGCAGATGTCGATCACCGTGTCCTGATGGCCGCGAAGTTGGCTCAAGAGCGCGCCGGTCTCGGCGTAGCGGACCTCGGCCAAGTTGTGCTCTTCGCGCAGGCCAAAGACCAGCGCGACGCCTTGGCCGTCAAGGCTCACGTCCAGTGCCGTGCACTCAGGCTTGCCCAGCCACACCCTCTGCAGATTGTCGTGGGCGCGATGGGCGACGACGCCGTCCGAGCCGCAGGCAAGCGCCGAGGGGCCCACGGCCATGAAGCGCACCCGGCGAAGTTGGCCCATGTGCAGAAAAGGGGACAAGCTGTCGCTGGAGCCGAGTGCCCCGAGCAGCTTCCGGCCGTTCATGTCGATAAACCACAGGCCATCCTGGGCCGCGAAGGCAAGCATGTTTCCGTCGGGGGAGAAGGCCGCGGACGCGACTTCGCCCGGAGCCCGCCCGAAGTCCAACTTGCCCTCGTCCACCGACCACACCCCAAGCTCCCATGCCTCGCTAGGGTACTCGAGTTGCGCACCCAGCGCCTTGGCCATCGCGACGCGCTTGCCGTCGCGGCCTACGGCCAGGTCACGCACAGGCGCGGCGGCCGGGTTGGGCGGGACGAGGATAGTGTAGGACCCGATCCCCGAGCAGGCCCCCAACCAGAAGCCCAAAAGTGGAAGCCACGTGAACGATCTTGATTTGGCCATGCGTCTCTCCGTGTGCAGAACGATCTCTGTGCCGGCCTCGGTCCCCCCTCGAGGGTCAACTTGACGAAGACGCATCATGCACCAATTTGGGGGTTCATCCCACCGGCCGATGCGCAGGAAGGCGTCTCACGCGGATTTCAGGTGCGCCCGCCCGTGGCAAACCGTGTCAGGGACAGGGCCCGACGTCGAAACGGCCAGGGCTCTACCACATGCTGCAGATCGAATAATCGGCTGACGCCCGCCAAGAGCGCTGGCGACCACGGCCTGTCCTGCGCAGAATGGGCGAATTGAAATCACGGCTTTCCGCCCCGGGGAATGCCGGGGTGCTGCCCATGCCTTCACTAGAGCTTCTCGCGCCTGCCAAGGATCTGGAATGCGGCCAGGCTGCTATTGATTGCGGTGCCGACGCGGTGTACGTGGGCGCGCTGCGCTTTGGCGCGCGCGAGGCGGCGGGCAACGCCATTGCGGACATCGAGAAGCTGGCCGTGTACGCCCATCGGGTATGGGCGCGGGTGTACGCCACGGTCAATACGCTGTTGCGCGATGACGAGCTGGCCGAGGCCGAGCGTCTGTGCCACGAGCTTCGACAGGCGGGAGTGGATGCGCTCATCATCCAGGACGTCGGGCTGCTGGAATGCGATCTGCCGCCCCTACCGCTCATTGCCAGCACACAGATGCACAATGCGAGCGCCGAGCGCGTGGCTTTTTGGGAGAAGGTCGGTTTTTCGCGCGCCATCCTGGCCCGCGAACTGGACCTCGACCAGATTCGCAGCAT
>PMIX01000431.1 GCA_003158395.1 Myxococcales bacterium
ATGACATTTGCATAGCACAGATGATAGTTTGCAGCGCAGCCTAGCGGCCGCAGCCACCGAGCCCAGCCATCCTGGCCTGCGCACGGGCGATTGGCTTTTGGCGGCCCACTCCTTGTAAACTTCGTCCATGTTCACTCCGAGCACGGCTCTCGCCCTGGCCGTCTTGATGGTCGCGGCGAACGCTTTCTTCGTCGCGTCCGAGTTCGCCATCGTCAAGATCCGACCGACCCGGGTCAAGGAGTTGGTCAGCGGAGGTGGCCGCCGCGCCTGGCTTCTGTCAGGGATCACGGGCCATCTCGATTCCTTTCTATCCGCCAACCAGCTCGGCATCACCCTGGCGTCTCTAGCGCTGGGCTGGCTCGGTGAGCCGGCTCTGGCCAGCCTCATCCAGCCCCATCTTGGATCCCTCGGCCAATGGACCGGATTCGCTGTGCAGTCTCTGGCGCTGGGCATGGGCTTCGCGTTGATCAGCTTTCTGCACGCGGTGTTGGGCGAGTTGGTGCCCAAGGCCGTCGCCTTGCAGAAGACAGAGCCGGTTGCGCTGTGGGCCGCTGCGCCCCTGCGCGCCTTCTACCTCGTGACCTTTCCGTTCATCTGGGCGCTGACCACGACGGCCAACCTCTTCCTGCGCGCGGTGCACCTGCGGCCCGCCTCGGGGGCTGAAATGTTGCATTCGCCCGACGAGCTGCGCCTGGTCTTGCAGCATGTGGATCTGGACCCCGGTGCGCGGCGGCTCATCGACCGCGTGTTCGACTACACCCACCGAGTGGCTCGCCATGTGATGACCCTGCGCCGGGACGTCGTGGTGCTGGAGGAAGGCCGACCCTTCGATGAAAACGTGCAACTGGCCACGGCCAATCAGTACACCCGCTATCCCTTGGTCGAGCCGGGGTCGGACAGGGTCATCGGCTATGTGCACCTGAAGGACATTGTTGCGGCGCTGGCTGCCGGCCGTACGCCCAGGCGGATGCGCGAGATCGCGCGCGAGCCCATCTACTGCTCGGAGGAGACGCCCAGCGAATGGCTGCGGCGCGAGTTCCAGCGTCGCCGGGTCCACATGGCGGTGGTACTGGGCGCAGGCAACGCCTTTCTGGGGATCGTCACCCTGGAGGATCTCCTGGAGGAATTTGTGGGCGAGATCCAAGATGAACAGGACGTGGGCGAGTTACCCCCCATCATGCATGGAGCCGAGGGTCGCTTCGAAGCTGACGGCCGGCTGACGCTCGACGTGGCAGAACGAGAGCTGGGCGTGACCCTGCCACCGCTGCGCCCGGACATTGAGACTCTGGGCGCCTACGTGCAGGCCCACCTTGGCCACCCGTTGCGTCCTGGCGGCACTGTCGACCTGGGTGGCTTTCGCTTCACCGCCCTCGAGATTCGCGACGGCCGGATTCGCCGTCTACGCGGCGAGCCCATACCCCATGAGGACCACGACGACACGCCGGAGGTGTAGCTAGAGTCTGACGGGAAACTTGGGGCCGCGGGCTAGGCCGAGCCGCAGTTAGCGGGCCGCGGTTCGCGATGGCCTGGCCACGGCTGCGGCGGCGGCTATCGCCAGGGTTTCGCTGCGTTTTTGCAGTCCCGACGCGGCTTGCGAGAAGCGCGCCCTCATGTTAGACGAGCGGACCCACGCCCAGGTAGCTCAACTGGTAGAGCAACGGACTGAAAATCCGTGTGTAGACAGTTCGACTCTGTCCCTGGGCACCTCGGTTGGCACCTGGCTGTTCACGGTGTTTCGCTGGCTCGCGTCGAAGGAGACAACATGGTACGCAAAATCGCAATCTTCGTTCTGGCCGCTGGTGTCGTTGTCGGCGGGTACTATCTTGGCAAAGGTAACTGGGGGGCGCGCGCCACAGCGCAAGCCAAGTACGCCTGCCAAAAGGCTGGGGCAAGCGCCAACGATGATGTGGAGCGCAAATGCGTGTCGTTCGAGGGCACGCCCAAGGGCTCAGCCAAGGCGCTGGTGACCATCGTCGAGTACTCGGATTTTCAGTGCCCCTACTGCAGCCGCGTGCTGCCCACCCTGGACCGACTGATCAAGGAGTACCCGGACAAAGTGCGGGTCTTCTTCCGGCAGAATCCGCTCCCCTTCCACGACAAGGCAGCGCTGGCCGCAGAGGCAGCGCTGGCAGCCGGGGCCCAGGGCAAGTTCTGGAAGATGCATGATGAGCTCTTTGCCAACCAGCAGGCCCTCGATAGGCCAGCCCTGGAGAAATACGCGGAGAAGATTGGCCTCAACATGACCAAGTTCAAGGCCGCCCTCGACAATCACACTTTCAAGGCCGTGGTCGACAAGGATCTGGCCGAGGCGCGGGATCTGGGCGTGCAGGGCACCCCCAACTTCTTCATCAACGGTCGCCCGCTGCGCGGGGCTGTGCCCTACGAGCAGTTCAAGAGCGCCACGGATGACGAGATCGCCCGCGCCAAGAAGCTCATAGACAAGGGAACCCCGGTCAGCCAGCTCTATGCCGCTCTCATGACTGGCAAGGCCAAGGGGCTGGGTACTCCGCAAGCTGAACCGCCGCCGCCACGACCGCCCGTGTCCAGCGAGGTCTACAAGGTCGAGGTCGACAAGGCTCCGCGCAAAGGCGGCCAGGCGCCCAAGGTGACACTTATCGAGTTCTCCGACTTCCAGTGCCCCTACTGCAGTCGTGCCAAGAACACGCTCGACGAGCTGCTCAAGATCTACAAAGACAACCTGGAGATCTCGTTCAAGCACTTCCCGCTCCCCTTCCACAACAACGCCATGCCCGCTGCCATCGCCGCCGTGGCCGCCGATCAGCAGGGCAAGTTCTGGCCGATGTACGACAAGCTGTTCGCCAACCAGCAGAACCTGGAGGCAGCGAGCCTGGAGAAGTACGCGCAAGAGATCGGGCTCGACCTGGCCAAGTTCAAGGCTACCATCGCCGACCCCAAGACCAAGGCTCTGGTCGAAGCGGATGTGAAACAGGCCAACCAGTTCGGGGTGCAGGGGACACCCAGCTTCTTCGTCAACGGCCGCGCCTTCAGCGGCGCCTACCCGCTGGAGAGCTTCAAGATGGTGCTCGACGAGGAGGTGAAGAAGGCGGATGCCAAGCTGCAGGCCGGCACGCCGCGCGGTGAGCTCTACGCGGCCATCATCAAGGACGGTCTGGCCAAGAAGGAAGCGCCCAAACAGGAGGCGCACCCAGGCGAGCCCTCGCCCACCGAGACATACAAGGCCGAGGTCAAGGGTGCGCCCATCAAAGGCGCCAAGGATGCCCTGGTGACTATCGTCCAGTTCTCCGACTTTCAGTGTCCGTTCTGTTCGCGGGTGGAGCCGACCATCGACAAGATCATGGAGGAGTACAAGGGCAAGGTCCGGGTGGCCTGGCGAAACAAGCCGCTTCCCTTCCACGACAAGGCGAAGCCTGCGGCGATTGCGGCCATGGCGGCCAACCAGCAGGGCAAGTTCTGGCCCATGCACGATATCCTGTTCAAGAACCAGCAGAACCTGGATGCCCCCAGCCTGGAAAAGTACGCGAAAGAGATCGGCCTCGACATGACCAAGTTCAAGGCCGCCCTGCAGGACAAGAAGCTGGCTGACGCCATCGAAGCCGAATCGGCCATGGGTGACAAGCTCGGCGCGCGCGGCACCCCGGCGTTCTTCGTCAACGGCAGCTTCCTGTCAGGCGCGCAGCCCTTCGAGAACTTCAAGTCCCGCATCGACGAACAGTTGAAGAAGGCCGAAGAGCTGGTCAAGAAAGGCACGCCCAAAGCCAAGGTGTACGACGTGCTCATGAAGACGGCCAAGGCCGACACCGGTGGTGGCGCACCTACCGGCGCGGCTGCTGAACCTGAGGCCGGTCCGGTCAAGAACGTCGATGTCGGGAACGCCCCCGCGCGCGGGCCCAAGAACGCGCCGCTCACGGTGGTGCTCTTCTCGGATTTCCAGTGCCCATTCTGCGGGAGGGTCGAGCCTTCGCTGACCGAGCTCGAAAAGGCCTACCCAGGCAAGGTGCGGGTGGCGTGGAAGAACTTTCCGCTTTCCTTCCACAACAACGCCAAACCCGCGGCCGAAGCTGCCATGGCCGCCAACGAGCAGGGCAAGTTCTGGGAGATGCACGACATCTTGTTCAAGAACCAGCAGAACCTGGATGCGGCCAGCCTGGAGAAATACGCGAAAGAGATCGGCCTCGACATGACCAAGTTCAAGGCCGCCATCGACAGCCACAAGTTCGCCGCGCAGATTGAGGCGGATACCAAGCAGGGCAGCTCGTTGGGCGTGCAGGGCACGCCGGCCAGCTTCCTCAACGGCCACTTCATCAACGGCGCCCAGCCGTTCGATGCCTTCAAGAAGATCGCCGACGACGAACTGGCCAAGGGCGGCAAGGGCAAGAAGAAGGTCGCCGCGGCAATCAAGTAGCTGACCGTCCAGAGCCCGGAGTCGATAGTGCCCGACAGGGGGCGACAGGGCAGCAGCGCACAGCCGGGGGACCGCAAAGAGGCGGTCCCCGTGGGCTCGGTCCGGCGACGCGCGGTCGCGATTGGGATCGTCGCTCTGGCGACCGCCACGCTGGCCGCCCGCTTCTTTGCCGGGGCCGCAGGGACCGCGGCGGCGGCACGTGACAGCGCCTGCCGCACCCTCACGCCTGATCCCCTGTCACCC
Organism: Myxococcales bacterium; assembly: GCA_003158395.1. GTDB lineage: Bacteria > Myxococcota_A > Polyangia > Fen-1088 > Fen-1088 > Fen-1137. Next base: position 4,628 of record PMIX01000431.1, read on the forward strand.
AACCTGCGGGGCCGGGCGCCTGACTTCGAGCTGGCCGATGCCGCGGGCAAGCGATGGTCGCTGCATGCGCTCCGCGGCCGGCCGGTGCTGGTCAGCTTCTGGGCCACCTGGTGCCCACCCTGCGTCGAGGAAATGCCCTCGCTGGAAGATCTGGCTCGCCGCCTGGGCGATCGAGCNNACCATACTGACGATCAGCGTGGATGAGAGCTGGGATGCCATCCGCGCGTTCTTCCCCCGCGGAACGCCCTTGACCGTTCTGCTCAATCCCACTCGAGAAGTTCCTGCCCGCTTCGGCACCAGCAAGTTCCCGGAGAGTTTTCTCATCGACCCCCGCGGCCAGGTCCGCCACGCCTTTATCAACCAGCGCAACTGGTCCATACCCGAGGCCGCCGCCTGCGTAGAAGACGTGAGATAGGTCAGAGCCTCGCGGGAGACTCCCGGCTAGCGCGGGTCGGCTAGCGTGAGCGTG
>PMIX01000044.1 GCA_003158395.1 Myxococcales bacterium
GTAGATTCCATGATTCGGCAGGCCGTCGGCTCGCACATCACGGCCAAGCCCGATCCCCGCCAGGCGGATCTGCTGGCGGCCATCGATCGAATAAGCGCTGGGCTCATGCGGGCGCTCCTGCACCATCCCGCGTTTCAGTCGGTCGAGGCTGCCTGGCGGGGGCTCGACTTCTTGGTGCGCAGCCTCGAAATCGAGGAAGAGGTACAGCTTTTCATCCTGGACGCCAGCGTGGAGGAAATGGGTGCGGCTTTCGCGGCGTCGCCCACGCTGGAGGAATCGGACCTGTCCCGATTACTGGCGGGCCAAGGCGCTGATGCCCCCTGGTCGCTGCTGGTGAGCCTTGCCCCGTACCAGCCCACGGCCGGGCACGCCGCGCTTCTCGCCCGTTTGGGCGCGATCGCGCAAGAGGGGGGCGCGGCGTTGCTGGCGGGAATGGGCTGGGCGGCGTGGGCGGCGGGATTCCCTTCGGCGGCGGACCAACAAGCCTGGCAAGAGTTACGCGGCTCTGCTTGCGCCGCTTCCATCGGCGTGGCGTTGCCCCGTATGTTGTTGCGAATGCCCTACGGGAAAAAGGGTGAACCCGTCGAGCGATTCGATTTCGAGGAGCAGCCGCAAGTGGAGACGTATCTGTGGGGTTCGGGCGCGCTGGTTTGCGCCGCTCTCATCGGCAAGAGCTTTGGGGCTGCGGGCGGCTGGGACTTTTCTCCGGGAGACATCGATTCCGTCGACGAGCTTCCGGTTCCGGTGGTTCAGAGGGACGGCGAGTCAGTGCAAATGCCCAGCGCAGAGGCCTGGCTGGCTGAAGCCAAGGTCGACGCCATCATTCGCGACGGGTTCATGCCGCTGGTTCCGGTGCGCGGTCGTGGTTCCGTGCGGCTGCCACGTTTTCAGTCCATCGCCTCGCCCGCTGCCCCGCTGGCCGGGCGTTGGTGCTAACCTACCAGGACCTCGCCCCGGCAAGATTCGGCGCACCGCGAGGTCGACGCGGCCTCGTCAGCAGCCGGAAACGCGAACCGCGTTGGGCGGGGGGCGCGGGTTCGTCCTTGCTCGCGCAGCAGGGGTGATGATATCGGCCTCCATCCACTGATTGCCTATCGATGACGAAAGCTGCGAATGGGCGGCCGAGATCGACACTCTGGCGTCCGGTTTTCGGCGTCCGGTTTTCGGTCGGGTGTCCAGGGACTGGACACCAATGCGCTCCGAGCCCGCTCGAGCCGCTCTGACCTTGCTGCAGTCCTGGGCGGGCGGTTCGAGGCGGCGGCCCACGCGCTCACCACGCCGACCGAGGCGTGTTCTCAAGCCAAAGCGCAGTAGCCCGGCTCCCCTGCTTGGGTCCTGGTCGTCGACTGCCCGGTCCCAACGGCCGAGCTGCGGGCCTTCTGGCTGGAACTCGCGCGGCGGCGCAGGTGTTGGCGGCAGAGGATACCTCGCTGGCCGACGTCTTGCAGGTGCTCTCGGATGTCCAAGTCTTGCCTGAACAACCTCTGACTTACAGCGCCAAAGCCGGATCTTGACAGACTCGTCGCGTTGGAGGTTAATCAAACGCCTCGCAGGTACACACAAGGCCATGCCCCCGAAAGACGTCGAACCTCTTCTCCAGCCGATCGCAGGCGCGGATCCTTGTGGGGCTGACCTCGAGTACGATGGCGCTTTCTTGGGTCTGGAGCGCCTGACCCAGGGCAAGCCGGAGCAGCAGATGGGGAGCACGGTCGTGCCCGCGCAGGAGCCTGACTGGGAGGCTATCGCCAAGACTGCGGCTCTGCTGTTGAGCAAGACCAAGGACCTGCGGGTCGCCTTTCACTTGACTTCGGCCTGGCTCAACATCGATGGGTTCTCGGGACTTCGCGATGGGCTGGCCGTGCTGCGTGGGCTCATCGAGCGCTACTGGGAGGGGCTCTTCCCGCGGCTGGATCCGGATGACGGAAATGACCCCACGTTCCGGGTCAACGTCCTTCTGGGGCTGTGTGATCCAGCAGCGGTCACCGACCGTATTCGCACGCTTCCCCTGGTGACTTCGCGCTCCTTCGGCCGGTTCAGCCTGCGGGATCTCGCGATCGCGTCGGGCGAGTTGCCGGCCCCGCCCGGTGCCCAGCCGCCTGCTGCTTCCGCGATTGATGGGGCCTTTGCCGAAAGCCCAGTCGCGGACTTGCAAACGACGGCAGCGAGCGTGCGCCAATCTCTCGAACATTTGGCTGCGCTTGAGACAGGCGTTGGCGCCCATGTGGGAGACGATCGAGGGCCCAGTTTCGCGAAGTTGTCCGGGCTGCTTCGGCAGGCGCACAAGATCTTGGCGGCGCGTCTCGAACAGCGCGGCGTCGCCGCTGCGCCTCTGGCCGGCGGCTCACCCGGCGAGGGGGAGGCTGGCGCGCAGCCGGTGCTGGCCGCGCTGCCAGGGGTGGTGAGTTCTCGGGAAGACGTGGTTCGCCTTCTCGACCGGATTTGCTACTACTACGAGCAACACGAGCCTTCCAGCCCTGTGCCACTCTTGCTGAGACGATGCAAGCGCTTGGTGTCAGCGAATTTCTTCGACATCATTCGTGACGTGGCGCCGGAAGCTGTTCCCCAAGTGGAAGCCTTGCGCGGCCGAGAGAGCTAGATGACTAGCCCGATCATGACTGGACAGCTGGCAGTTTCCCCAAATCTGAGGTAGGTGGATACACCATGAGCAACAGTGGACAGAAGTTTATAGCGCGGAATCGCGCTCCGCGCGTTCAAATCGAGTACGATGTCGAACTCTTCGGTGCCGAGAAGAAGGTCGAACTTCCCTTCGTGATGGGGGTGATGTCCGATCTTTCCGGCAATCCGGCCGATCCGCTCGCGCCGGTCGCCGATCGGAAGTTCGTCGACATCTCGGTCGACAACTTTGACGATCGGCTCAAGGCCATCAAGCCACGCGTGACCTGCCAGGTCCCGAACACCCTGACCGGCGAGGGAAATCTCAACCTGGACCTCTCCTTCGAGAGCATGGACGATTTCTCGCCTGCCGCCATTGCGCGCAAGGTCGAGCCGCTTGCCAAGCTTCTGCAGGCCCGACAGCAGTTGTCGAACCTGATCACGTACATGGATGG
>PMIX01000315.1 GCA_003158395.1 Myxococcales bacterium
TCGCGATCGTGATCCCGCGCTCCCGCTCTTCCGGCGCCTTGTCGATCTGATCGTACGCCGTGAACTTCGCCAGGTTCTTCTTTGCCAGCGCCTTCGTGATCGCGGCCGTCAGCGTGGTCTTTCCATGGTCCACGTGCCCGATCGTCCCAACGTTCAGGTGCGGCTTGTTTCGTATGAATTTCTCTTTGGCCATAGATTCCTCCTACCGACGAGACTCTTCAAGAACCCCGGGCTCGCATGGACAGCGCCTCCCGCACCGGGAGAGGCACGGGCGCATAGCGCAGAAACTGCATGGTGAATGTGGCTCGTCCCTGCGTCAACGAACGAACATCTGTTGAATAGCCGAACATTGTGTGCAGTGGCACCTCGGCGGAAATCTCTTGCACTCCGCCGCGGGCGTCCATCCCTAGCACACGACCCCGCCGGGCGGAAAGATTTCCGAGCACCCCACCCACAAATTCGTCTGGGGCCAGAACGTCGAGCCGCATAATGGGCTCCAACAGGACCGGACTAGCGCGTCGCGCTGCGTCCGATGCGGCCTGCGCGGCCGCAATCTGAAAAGCCATCTCGTTGGAATCGAGAGGGTGGTGCTTGCCGTCGAGCAGGGTGACCCGGACGTCGGCTAGACCATAGCCGCCGAGAACACCCCGCTCGAGCGCGGTTCGCGCGCCCCTTTCAACCGCGCCAACGAAATCGCGCGGCACCGCGCCGGCCGAAGCCTGGTTCACGAACAGGATCCCGCGACCGCCAGACCAGGGCTCAACCCTCAGCTTCACTTGTGCGAACAATCCCCGCCCACCCACTTGGTGAATACATGCTCCCTCGGCCTCCCCCCTCTGGGTAATCATCTCGCGGTACGCGACCTGAGGACGCCCCACTTTAGTCTGCACCCCGAATTCGCGTGCCAACCGGTCGACGATGATCTCGAGATGAAGCTCCCCCATGCCTGAGATGACCGTCTGACCCGTCTCGGCCTCCGTGCGCACGGAGAAGGTCGGATCTTCGACCGCCAGCTGCGACAACGCCTGCACCAGCTGTTGCTGCTGGGCCTCGGAGCGAGCCTCGATAGCGACCGAGCAGGTCGGACGCGGAAAATCGATCAATTCCAGCACGATGGGCGCCCGACCATCGCACAGCGTGTCCCCCGTGGAAGTCACGCGCAGGCCCACAGCCGCGGCGATGTTTCCACACGACACGTGGCGGATCTCTTCGCGGCGATTGGCGTGCATACGCAGCAGCCGGCCCACCCGCTCGCGCTTCCCCTTGGTGGCGTTGAACACCGTGGCGCCCGCCTCCACCTGGCCCGAGTACACCCGAAAGTAGGTCAACGGACCCGTCACCACGTCGCCCATGATCTTGAACGCCAGCGCCGAGAAAGGCTCATCATCCGAGGCGGAACGCAAACACGGCACCCCGTCGAGCGCGTGGCCGGCCACCGGGGGCATGTCGGCCGGAGACGGCAGGTAGTCAACCACCGCGTCAAGAAGGGGCTGAACACCCTTGTTCTTGAAAGCAGCGCCTAGCAAGACCGGCACAGCCTTGCCCGCAATAGTCGCGCGGCGAAGGGCGGCCCGAATCCGGGCAGCCGAGATCTCAACCCCGTCCACGTAGAGGGCGAAAATGGCGTCGTCGACCTCGCCCAAAGCCTCAATCATCGCCACCCGCGCATCCTTGGCTGGCTTGACCAGCGAGGCGGGGATCTCGCGATCCAGGTAGGCCGCGCCCGTGGTGTCACCGACCCATTCGAGGGCCCGCATGCTGGCCAGATCGATCACGCCGGAAAAGGAATCCTCCAGGCCCAGGGGAATCTGGGTCACCACCGGATGGGCCTTGATCCGGGCGCGCATCTGTTCCACGCAGCGGCCCGGATCCGCCCCACGGCGGTCGCATTTGTTGATAAAGGCAATGCGCGGGACCCGGTACTTGTCGGCCTGGCGCCACACCGTCTCCGACTGGGCCTCCACCCCGCCCACGGCGCAGAAAACCGCCACGGCGCCGTCGAGGACCCGCAAGCAACGCTCGACCTCGACGGTGAAATCCACGTGACCAGGGGTATCGATGATGTTGACCCGGTGTTCCCGCCAGAAGCAGGTTGTGGCGGCAGCGGTAATGCTGATGCCGCGCTCCTGTTCCTGCTCCATCCAATCCATGACCGCGGTGCCTTCGTGGACTTCGCCCATGGTCTGCGACACACCGGTGTAGAACAGGATTCGCTCGGTGGTCGTAGTTTTCCCCGCATCGATATGCGCCATGATCCCGATATTCCGGGTCTGAGTGATGGGGACTTGCCGAACCACGAGTGAACTTGAGCCTCCGCGCGCATGCGGATCGTTCGGCAGGCTATCTGGCCCCCGAGCGACCACAAGGTCCGCTGGTGAAAGGGTCGAACGGTCGAGAACTGGTCCGGACTGACTCGGCCGGCTGGAAGGATGCCCCGAAGCCCACGCTTCGGCCCACCCCTTCAACCCCCTACGAGCCCGAATCTTCTCTCCCTTATTTCCAAGCTAGCGAATTGTTGTTCTGACTCCTCGTCTGGCCTTCGCCCTACCAACGGTAGTGCGCAAACGCCTTGTTTGCTTCAGCCATCTTGTGCGTGTCCTCACGCTTCTTGACGGCAGCGCCCTTGTTGGCCGATGCGTCCAACAGCTCCGCGGCCAGTTTTTCCCGCATGGTCCGACCATCGGATCGCTCCCGCGCGGAGTGGATGAGCCAGCGCATTCCCAGCGCCAACGCCCGATCCGGGCGCACGTCCACTGGAACCTGGTAGGTCGCGCCGCCCACGCGGCGAGACTTCACCTCGATCTTGGGCTGCACGTTGGCCATCGCCTTGTCCCACACCTTGACCGGATCGTCACCCGCCTTCTCAGCCACCAGATCAAACGCCCCATACACGATCCCCTCGGCGACAGATTTCTTGCCCGAATTCATCACGGTGTTGACGAACTTCGTAATACGGCGACGCATGTCTGCCGGCTGATCCGTAAACTTCGGATCCGGCAGCAGCTTTCGTTTGGGAACTTCACCTTTGCGTGGCATTTGTGGACGACCCCGATTGCGACCCTACTTAGGTCGTTTGGCTCCATACTTCGAGCGGCCCTGGCGGCGGTTGGTGACCCCAGAGGTGTCCAGGCTGCCGCGAATGATGTGATAGCGAACGCCGGGCAGGTCTTTGACGCGCCCGCCGCGAATGAGGACCACCGAGTGCTCTTGCAAATTGTGTCCCTCACCCGGGATGTAGGTCGTCACCTCCATCCCG
>PMIX01000221.1:0-503 GCA_003158395.1 Myxococcales bacterium
CAGAGCTCGAACAGGTCGAGGCGGCCAAGCGCGCGGTATATGTCGCCGTGGCGGAGCGTCCCGACGTGGTTCTGCTCAAGCGGCCCGGCGCACGCGGGCCGCTGCCGAGTCGACGGAGTCCTTGAGCGGGCGACCACGCCCGCTCGCCGTAGTTGCTAGATCGCCGCCCGGTACTGATCGAGCCAGCGCTGGAATACCAATAGCGTCCAAAGCTGCTTTCGGTGGTCGCGCCGGCTGGTTTGGTGCTCGTCGATGATAGACTGCACACAGCCCGGGTCGAAGAAACCTTCGCGTCGGAGGCGGTCGGGGTGCAGCTCCTAGCAGAATCAGCGACGGCGTCCCCAGTAGACCGGCTCGCGCCTGTGGTGGGCAATGGCGAGGATGTGGATCTGTTCCTCGTCAACCCGATAGATGACGTTGTAGGGGAATCGCCTGAGGATGTGGCGGCGGGCACCAGCGAAGGGAGGCCATCGCCCTGGGGCTTCGACGATCTTGGCGATCGC
>PMIX01000221.1:535-12226 GCA_003158395.1 Myxococcales bacterium
TCGTCGACGAGCAGCTCGCGCTCCTTGTCCGGGAGCTGCAACGCAGCGTCCAAAATCTCCTTAGTCTGCAGCATGCTCCAAGTGTAGCGCGACCGCCACCAGGATGGGCGCCGTTTCGTATGCCCGCCTCTTCCGCGGCGTCTCGCCAGGGCTACGGAAGTCGGATTTTCGCACGATCAGACAAAGTGATCCATCAAGGCGGGAAATGCGGGTTGAAGTCTGGGCGCTCGCCGCGCACCAAGCAACTAGCTCCCCGCCCGGTATCGATCGAGCCAGCGCTGGAACACGAGCAGCGTCCAAAGCTGCTTTCGATGGTCGCGCCGTCCGGTCTTGTGCTCGTCGACCATCGTCTGCACGTAGCCCGGGTCGAAGAAGCCCTCCCGGCGCAGGCGGTCGGGGTGCAGTTCCTCGCGCAGCATCGGGTAAAGCTCGGCTCGCAGCCAATGCGCCACTGGGATCGCGAAGCCGTGCTTCGGCCGATCGATGATCTCGTCGGGCAGACGCCCGCGCATCGCCCGCTTGAGAATGTGCTTGGTCACCAGGCGCTTGATGCGCAAGCTCGGGGGCAGGCCGCACGCGAACTTCACCACTTCGGTGTCCAGGAACGGCGCTCGGGCCTCCAGCCCCACCGCTCCGGCGGCGCGGTCCACCTTCACGTTGATGTCGCCGGCCAGGTAAAACCGGCAGTAGAACGCCATGAGGATGTCGTTGGGGTCGCGCGCCCGGCTCTCGGCCGTCGCACGTTCGAGGACCGCGAGCGTGTCCGGCTCAGCCTGCGCGCGCAGGGAAGGCGTAAGAAGCAGGCGGAGTTCCTCGGGCAGAAAGCTCGCCATCCACTGCTGATGGCGCCGTGGCCCCCGCTCGTCGAGGCCACGCATCATCTGGCTCAGCTTGAATCCGTGGCTGAAATACCCCCCTCCGGCTGGCAGGGCCGCGGCCGCGCGCCGACCGACGGCACAAAGCAGCGCCGCAGCCTTGCGCGGTAGGCGGTCTACCATCTGGCGGGCCACCGCCTCGGCCTTGAAGGTCGGATACCCCGCAAACAACTCGTCTCCGCCATCCCCGCCCAGGGCGACAGTCACATGTCGGCGGGTGAAGCGCGAGAGCAGGTAGGTCGGGACGATCGAAGCGTCCCCGAGCGGCTCGTCGAGAAACGCCGTCACATCGGGCAGAACATCGATGAGAGTGCGCGGTTCGAGGCGCTCCTCGCGGTGCTCCGTCCCCAGGTGGGCGGCGACCCGGGATGCATGCGCGGATTCGTCGAAGCTCGGATCTGCGAAAGCGATCGAGAAGCTCTTGATTCGTCCTTGCCCGCCCTCCTCGGCCATGCACGCCGCGATGGTCGAAGAATCGATGCCTCCGGAGAGGAAGACGCCGAGAGGCACGTCGGAGATGAGACGCCGCCGCACAGCCCGGGCGAGGAGCGCGCGTAGCTCGTCCGCCGCGTCTTCTTCGCGCCGCGGGCCGTGCTCGGCAGGGAAAGGCAGGGTCCAATACCGGGCGACACGCGGGGACGGGTCGGCCTCGCTGGCGTCAAACTCGAGCATTTCCGCAGCGTCGAGTTTGCGCGCGCCGCGAACGATGGAGTGGGGCGCCGGCACATATTCGAAGGTCAGGTAGCGGCCGAGCGCCACGGGATCCACCCTGCGATCCACGGCGGGGATGGCCAGCAGCGCCTTGAGCTCCGACCCAAAAGCCAGCAAGCTCGGCTGGCCGCCATCGCGGGGGATCAAGGCGTAGTAGAGGGGCTTCTTGCCCATGCGATCGCGCGCGGCGAGCAGCCGCCGTTGGCGGGCGTCCCAGATGGCGAAAGCGAACATGCCATCGATGCGGTCGAGCAGCCCTCGGCCCCAGTGCCGGTAGCCGTGCACCAGTACCTCTGTGTCCGAGCGCGAGCGAAAGCGATACCCGGCCGCGCAAAGCTCGTCGCGAAGCTCCTGGAAGTTGTAGATCTCGCCATTGAACACGACCTGCACCAGGCCGTCTTCGCTGCCCATGGGCTGCGAGGCGGCCTCGCTGAGATCGATCACCGAGAGCCGGCGGTGGCCCAGGCCCACGCCTGGCGCCAGCCATATCCCTTCCCCGTCCGGGCCGCGCGGGGCGAGCGTCGCCACCATCTTGAGCAAGAGATCCTTGTCTACCGGAGCCCCCGAGGGATCCAGCAATCCGGCGATTCCGCACATCAGCCGGCTCGCGGCTGGCCCCGCCCCTGGCGCACGGCGAGGGCGGCAGCGTCCAGGTTCACGGTTTGCCTTACCAGGTATGTCGGTTTGGCCGAGGCTTCGTGGTAGGTGCGGATCTGGATCTCGGCCAGGAGCCCCAGCATGATGAGTTGCACGCCGAGCATGAACAGGAAGACCGCAATGACGAGCAGCGGATTTCGGTGCACCCAGATATGTTCGACAAATTTCTGGAACAGGGTGAACGCCGCGACGACGACGCCTGATGTGCACAGGACGAAACCGAGTCCTCCGAAGAGATAGAGCGGTTTGGTGGAGTAGTCTCCCAGAAACTTCACGGTCGCGAGGTCGAGCAGAACCTTGAACGTCCTGAGCACGCCGTATTTCGATCGGCCTTCGCGTCGCGGGTGGTGCGTGACGGCGAGCTCTGTCACCCGGGCACCGGCCCACTTCGCATACACGGGGATGAACCGATGCATCTCGCCGTATAGATTCACGGACTCCAAGAACTCGCGCCGGTAGGCCTTGAGTGTGCAGCCGTAGTCGTGCAGGGGCAATCCGAGGAAATGGCCGATGATCCAGTTCGCAATCCAAGAAGGGATCTTGCGAGTGATCATCTTGTCCTTGCGATCGCGCCGCCATCCCGACACGACGTCGTAGCCCTCGTCGAGCTTGGCGAGCAGGCGCGGGATGTCGGAAGGATCGTTTTGCAGATCGGCGTCCATCGGAATCAACACCTGACCTGTCGCGGCCCGAAACCCCGCGGCCAGCGCCGCAGTCTGGCCGTAGTTGCGCCGAAACCGGATGATGCGAAGCCACGGGCGCCCTTGGGCAGCCCGCTCGAGCTTTTCGAAACTCGCGTCGATCGAGCCGTCGTCGACCACGATCAGCTCCGTGTCGTGTCCCTGTGTCCCCAAGTCAGCCACAGCCTTGTCCAAAACGCTGACCAGCCGGTCGATCGTCTCGGCTTCGTTGTAACAGGGGATGACGATGGAGAGCTGCATCCCGGGTTCAGCCCCAACCGCACCGTTGCCGTGTACCCCTTGGATCCCTCTGCGCGGCGACCGCTCGGACGGAAACGACGGGTTCTCGGAAAGGCAAGGAGTTGATGGGTGGATCCCTGCGCATCACCCAGGTGGCGCTCACCATGGTCTCTGACTTTGTCACGCGCTCCCGGTTCTGACAAGGCCACAAGGGGCGCCCTAATCCCGCGGCAAGCGCAGCGACGCCGCGGGGCGCCTAGCGGAAGGCTGTAGCCCAAGGCGAAGCCGCTCCCCCAGCCGGCCAATGAAGGGTGGTCGTAGACGTGGCCGTGGTCGTGGCCGTGGCCGTGGCCGACGGTGATCACTCCGGGCTACCCGATTCTACGGCCACGACCTTCTGAGGCCATTGCGGGACTAGGGGCCCAGCTCACGAGTTGCGCGGCCCCAGCTACGAGTTTTCGAGCGGCGCCGCCAACAGGGCCTGCTCGGCGGTCGCGCGCTCCTCGGCGGTGTCGACCTCCAGCCAGCCGTGGCCACTGATGTCTCGACACAAGGGAGCCGCGTGATCCTCGGGTAGCCGACCCAAGATGCGCTCGACGTGGATCGCGCGTCCCTCTTCGACCAGGACCGCGTCGGCCGTCTGCCAGTACCGGGGCAGCGCGGAGGTGGGCACGCGGGTCATGCCCACGTAGCCCGCATCGAACTTGGTCAGTGTCTTGGCAATGCGGCGGACACGGCCGTCGGGCCCGCGCTCGATCTTCATGTCGTCGAGTCCCAACTTGCGGTCCGTGTCGATGAAAGCCGTGACATCTGCCACGTCCGGCGCCACCACCTCGGCGATGCTGGGTCGGTAGATGTGGTCTACATTGAGCAGAACGAAGCCGTCGGTCACGCGTGCCCGTGCCGCCAGTAGCGAGATGAGATTGCCATCGCGAAAGCTGGGGTTCTCCACCAGCTCAATGGGCAGGCTCGCCAACGCCGGGTTAGACGCCTGGCCCCGGTCGAGGGCACGTGCCACCAGGGGAAACCCGTACCCGCCCACCACCAGAATCNNCTGACCAGAGCCTTGGGAATATCTCTGGTCAGTGTGCCCAGTCGGCTGCCCAGACCCGCGGCGAGCAGGACGACCTGCACGAAACCCTATCCGGCCACCGCGGCCCGCGACGTTGGCAACAGATCCAGAATCTCGGCAAAGCGTCCAACCACCGGTTGACCCGGGAAGCGCAGGGTGAAGCGCTCCTTGGCGAAAGTCCCGGCCAGACCCACAAAGGGGATCTTCGCCAGGTAGGCAATCTCCCCGTCGTGCAGAGAATCGCCTACGAACAGCATCTCTTGGCGGTCCACGCAGAACGTTCGCTCGGCCAGCTCGATATGCGGGCGGCCCTTGGCCAGCCCGTCGCCATGCCCCATGACCAAATCGAAGGCAAAGCCCGAAAGGCTTGCGAAAGTCTCCACGTTCTTCCGTCCGTTGTTGGAAGAAACCGCGATGCGTACACCGCGTGCCCGCAGTTCATGAAGGGTTGCTCGCGTATCCTCCGGCATGCGCGCAGCACCGCAACGCGCAGGCTTGCGGCTTTCGAACAAATCGGAAGCGGTGGAGTTGCGAGGATCGTCCGGGAAGATGTCCTCAAGCTGCTCGACAAACGGCAAACCGCAGGTGGCCAGGTACAACTCGCGGGCCAAGGCCCTGGGGATGCCATGTATGCCCGTCATGACCTCGGTGGCCAAGTCGGCAAGAATGGGCATTGTGTCGATGAGGGTCCCGTCCAGATCGCATAGCAGAACTTTGGGAACAGCCAGGCACGCCACGCGCCGTGGAGGGGTTGCTACGGAGTTTCGCACGTCCGGGCGGTTGGATGTAACCGTGGTACCTAGCATCACACTTCCCTACCAAAGCAAGCGGCACGCCATCTGCCGCGCTGGCCTAAGTCACTGGAACTACTGAACCAGGTTTCGCCACCCCCCACATAGTGTTAGGAATCCACCACATCACGTGTTGGGAGTTGGACGTTCGCTCGTGCCTGCGTGCCTGATGACACTGGGCGCTATGCTGACAGGCCGCAAGGCTGCTGATATCCTGGGCCCGTGGCCTGTACGCATTGCGGGGAGAGCCATCCGCCCGACGTTAGCCGCTGCCCCGTCACAGGCGCGGGGATAGGCACGCCCCTCCCTTCCGGCGGCCTGAGCGTCGGCCAGACGCTCGATGGCAAGTACAAGATCACCCGCGAGATCGGCCGAGGCGCCATGGGGGTGGTCTACGAGGGGCTGCACATCGCGCTTGAACGCCGAGTGGCCGTCAAAACGCTGCGCCAGGAACTGAGCAACGATGCCGACCTGGCCACCCGCTTCGAACGCGAGGCGCGAGCCGCCAGCGCCATCGGTCATCCGCACATCATCGATGTGTTCGACCTGGGCCGCACACCCGACGGACTGTTGTTCATGGTCATGGAGTTGCTCGACGGCAAGCCGCTCACCATGCTGCTGCAGGAGAGTCTGTTGCTGCCGGTGGCCCTGGCTGTGAATCTGATGACCCAAGTACTGGGTGGCCTGTCGGCGGCCCACAAGCACGGCATCGTTCATCGCGACCTCAAGCCCGACAACATCTTCGTCATCAACACGGACGACCGCCCCAACTTCGTCAAGATCGTCGACTTTGGTATCGCCAAGAAGCTCTCGGCACGCCAGCCAGGTCGGGGGAGTCCGCTGGCCATGACTGGGACCATGGTGGGTACGGTCATGGGCACGCCTCTGTACATGTCCCCTGAGCAGGCTCTCGGCCAGGTGGAGGAGATCGACCACCGTACGGACATCTACGCCGCCGGCGTGGTGCTGTACGAGATGCTGTGTGGTCGGACCCCCTTCTCTGGCCAGGGCTACGCCGCCATCTTGGGCTCCATTTTGGAGGGCAACTACCCCCCGCCCCGCGCCTTGCGACCCGACATTCCAGCCCCAATCGAGGCAGCCATCGTGCGCGCCCTCGACCGCGACATCAAGAAGCGTTTCCCGTCGGCGGCTGCCATGCGCGATGCGATCAGCGGCGGGGACGTCGAGGTGACGCCGGCACCGATCGCCACCGGGCCCGGAGCGCCTGGCGACGGCCTGCGACTCAAGCTGGCCACCCTAGACGGGCAGGAAGCCCCCGCGCCTGGCTTCGGGCTGCTAGAAAACATTCCCCCTCCCCAGGCGGCCCGGCCGCCTCCAGCCGCGCGGCCGCGCATGGCCCGCAGCCCGGGAGACGATCGGTTCGCGCCCCCGCCCGAGGAGGAGGTTCCGCTGGAGTTGGGTGGCACCCGCTGGGGATCTTCGCCGCCNNCCCCCGATTGCCGAGCGGCCGCGCGCCCGGCCACCCGACCAGGCCTCAGGAACCTTGGCGCCCGAGCGGCTCTTTCCCGTGCGCACCCGAAGCCTCCTCATCAAGATCGGCGTCGGGATTGGCGTCCTTGCCGTTGTGCGGGTGGGGTACCACTTCTGGCAGACCGGCTGGCAAGGCCGTTCCGCCGTGAGCGCGCCCGCTGCCGCCAAGGGGGTCATGCGCAAGGTGACGCTGGCGCTGGATCCGCCGGACACCAGCGTTCAGATCGATCATATCCCCACCACCAGGCGCGAGCTTGTCCTCGATTCAGCTAACCCGCACCTTCTCAACGCCACCGCGCCCGGGCGTCTGACCCGCCGGTTTTCATTCGAAGCGAGGCCCGGGCTCAGGCTGGTGGTACGCATGAGCCACTTGCTGGTGCCGCCTTCACCTCTTGACCCGCCGCCCGCGCCTGCCGAACTGTCTGTGAGCTATCCCGAATCGTCGCGCCCAGCGGACGAGATCGACGGGGCACTGGCCAAACTGGACAAGGTCGCCCAGTGCCTGGCGGCCGCGGGCGACGTCAGCGAAGGCAGCGGGAGTGACAAGGCTGCGGCCCGCGTCCGTCTGCACGGCGAGGACTTGGCTCGCTGCCGGACCCTGGTGCGCGAGGCGCGTGACCTGGCCCCCGCCATCCCCTCGCTGGAAGGCGCTGCCGATACCTACCTTTCGGCTGTGCAAGGCGGGCAGAGGCTGGACGCGGTCATGCGCGCGGCCGCGGCCTTGCGTGCCGAGCTCCTGGCTGCCCGGAGCGAGTGGCAGTGGCAGGAGTTGGCTCTGCAGGAGAAACTCGACGGGCGCAAGGCCGCTTGGCACATGCGCCGATTTGCCCTGGGCGCGAACGCCTGGCTGCGCGCGATCAAGTCCGATCCGCCGGCTCGGCAGGCGGTGGACGAGCGGGCCGACGCCCTCGGCGATGCCTACACAATGTTCCTCGACTATGCCGAGAGCGCACGAGCAGAGATGGCCCGCATGACGGGTGCCAACGATTTCATGAAAGCGGCACAGGACACCATGGCTGTGGTGCGACCAACGGATGGCAAGCTGCGCAGCGAATTCGCCGCGCTCGGCGCCTGCCGTCGTCTGGTGGCTGCTTTCAACGCGCTGGTGGTCGAGTAGCGGTCGCGGGGCTACGGGACCGCAAATGCGGTCGTGCCGCAGCCGAGTTGGTAGCCTGGGCTGGGCGCCGCGCCGCAGGTGTTGGAATTGGCTGGATCGAATTGCACTGGATTGAGTTGGAGGGATGTCGCAGCGTTCTGGACCCAAAGTTGGTAGTGTGCAGGGGTACAGATGCATCCGTTGGTGGCGGTCTTGTAGGACTGATCCACCTCGAAGACTTTGATCTGATCGCCCGAGAGGATGGTCTGTGGTGGGCCATTGCCGAGTACGTCTCCGATCTGAAACTGCAGAGAGCCGCCGTTGAGCGACATGTATCCCGAGCCATTGGTTGGCCCATGAACCACCGCATCGGGGGGGCCCTCAGTACGGGAGACAAGCTCCGTTTCGCTGGTCGTGCTCGTCGGGCTGGCGTACGTGCAGTCTCCGCCGCTGCAATCTGCGGGAGCGCATGCCGCGTTCCCGACGGTAAACGTCGCCGTATCCTTCATCAGGTATCCCACCGCTATGCTTTTTCGAATCAGCGCGACGGCGTCGATGTTAGTCCCGGGGGCGTTGGTGGTGCTGCAAGAGAACGTGGGCTGCTGGAATTCCACATCGCTGATGACGACGTATGCGTACCCTGGGACCGTGTCGGCCGTCGCGCCATCTGTGACACCGCCGTCCGTCGTTACCTCACTGACCTGGGCAGCACTACAGCCCGCAAAGCCTAGTCCGAGCACGCATGCGGTGCCGATCATGAGGGTTGCTCTCATGCGAAATACTTCTCCTGGGCTCGGATTGACGTTCTTCGAAGCGATGTCTTCTCGTTCCGAAGACAGAATCTGGCATGGGCGACGTCGTTCATCCAGAGGCAACGCGTTGAGGGAGGGACTACTTGTCAGCGACGGCAAACCTACTTCNNTCGGGATAGTCGTTCGCCAGAGCGTTCAGGCTGACGTCGTGGTCGGTGCCGATGTTGGAATTGCCGCCCTGTGGGTCCATCGCGCGCAGAATCTTGGCCTGGGCCTCGATGGCCTTGCGCTGTGAGGCCACCAACTTCGCGAGCTGGTCGCCGGCGTCGGGCTTGCCCTTCAACTTCTCGGCCGCATCGTCGAGTGCCTTGCGGGTCTTCTTCTCGAACGCGAGCAAGGCGAGATGCTTGGGCATCTTGCTCTTGTCAAATTTCATCAGGCGGGCTTGCTCCTCGGCGGCGAGCTGGGCAGCCAGCTTCTCGTCTGCCTCCTTCTTTGCTTTCCAGAGTGCGTAGCGCTCCATCATACCCAGATGTGCGTCGGCGGGTCGCGCGTCGGTGGCCGGGCCCGCATCCGCGACCCGTGCGGGGAGGGTGGGCTTGCCAGCGGATGGGGTGGGCTTGGCCGGCGGGGTCTGCTCGCTGCAGGCGGCGGCCAAAAAGATAGCTCCGGAAAGAAGAGAGAGTGCGGTTCGCTTCATGGTGTCCTCCCTGGGCTGTGCTACCTGGTCACGTAGGCAAGCACTATCTCACGCATGTCACGACCGGGCAGCGATCTCTGTATGGCCTGACGAGTCACCCGAGGCAGGGCTTGCGGGCGTGGCGGCTGTGTTGTTCCGTTCCGCTGGCGCCGCTCTTTACGCAAACTTCTCGCCGCTGGCTTTCGTTTCGCCCATTCGGATCTGGAGTCAGCTCTCCGATGGGAGCTGGCTCGCTGAAGTCGCCGGAGCGCCTTGGCCGCGTTCAGTTCACCGTCGGCGTGTCAGCCAGAACTGCTTCCAGCGGTTTGGCGAAGATCGTCCATTCAGCAGCATCGGGGCCAAGAGCGCCTGCGCGTTCCAAGCGTGGCAGCATGTGGTGCGCCACCATGGCCGCACACGAGACGTAGCGACCTGAAAACACGACCGCGTCCAACCCACCCAGGGCGGCCGCGGCTGCGCCCGCCGCCAGCAGCATGCGATAGAGCAGGACTTCACGCGCACGAGTGCATTCGCTGCGCGTGCTGGTGAGTACGTCGTCCAGACGCACGCGGTGGCCCACCAGGCCGGAAAGCCCGCTCTCACCAACCAGAAGCGCATTGGCGCCTTCGGGCCCAAGACCGGCCTCACCAGCAAGAGCCAGTGCGACCGCGGGGTCAATCTCGCCGCTGTTGGTCTCTCCCGGCAGGCCTTCCAGCGGCGTGGCACCGCTGGTGACGGTGATGGGCCGGCGGCCCAGCACAGCGGCGATCTCGGGCTGCGCGTCAAGACAGATGGAGAGGATGCGCGGCGGATGGTCGAGGCCGCGCTTGTGCGAACGGCGGCCGGCTTCCCGTGAAGCGGCGGCATGGAAAAGGCCGTGGTAGCCCCAGCGCCGCAGCGCCAGCTTGTGGGACAAATCGGGGGACACCGCGTAGGTGCGCTCACGCGGCGGCAAATCCACGAAGAACGACGTTTCGAAGGCCAGCCGGGCGGGCGTTCCGGCGAAGACCTCCTCGACGGCATGTGCGGTCTCGATCAAACCAGCCACATGCAAGGGTGACTGGCGCGCGACGCGCTCCAGGCGAGTCAAAGCGTCCTGGTCGAGCGCGGCCGGGCCGGGGAATTCTTCGCCGCCGAATAGGCCATGCACAACCACGCTGGTGGCGTCGTCGCAAAGGCCCATGGTCTGCACAATGGCGCGTACTTCGTCCAGCGCCGCACGCGGCCCTTGCCAACGAAAACCACGGATGGTGCCCGTGCAGGTCTCGCGGCCAGCCACGAAGCCCGCGTAGCGTAGGCTCTTGCGGCCGGGAATCAGAACCAAGGTGTTCACAGCGCGATCCTTTCCGCCTGCGTGCTGGCGTGTGAGAGCAGGGCAAAGCTGAAGCGGGCAATGGCCATTTCTTCGTTGGTGGCGATAGCCAAGATGCGCACGCGACTTTGTGGCTTGGACAGGTCTGCGGGCAAGATGCGCACGGCATCGTTCTTGTCAGGATCGATGTCCAGTCCGAAGCACTGCAAACCTGCGGTCACCGCCCAGCGCACATGCGGGACCTTCTCGCCGATGGTGTCGGTGAAGATCACGCAGTGGGCACGGCCCACCAGGGTCAGGTACGCGCCCAGGTACTTGCGGATGCGCCAAAGGTAGACCTGGGCCGCCACGGCCAGCTGGTCGATGTCCGTGGCCTGGCCATCGGCCGCGCGTGCCACCACGTCGCGGATGTCGGCCGACATTCCCGACAGGCCCAGCACGCCGCTCTTGCGGTTGAGCAGGCCCTCGACCGCGGCGCCGTTGCCCGCCGCGCGCACCAGCAGGGTGAGCGCCACCGCAGGATCCAGATCGCCTGAGCGGGTGCTCATCATCAGCCCCTGCAGGGGTGAGTAGCCCATGGTGTTGTCGAGGGAGCGGCCCTTCACGATGGCGCACAGGCTGGCGCCGCCACTGCCCAGATGGCAACTCACGGCGTTCAGGCTGTCGAAAGGCACGCCCAGCAGTTTGGCCGCTTCCTCGGCCACGTATTGGTGACTGGTGCCGTGAAAGCCATATTTGCGGAAACCGTGTTTGGCCACCAGCGCGGGCGGCAGGGCGTAGGAGCGGGCCACTTCGGGGATGGTGGCGTGAAAGACCGTGTCGAAGACCACCGTCTCCGGCAGCTTGGGGTACAGGCGCCGGCACGCGGCCACCAGGCGCACCGCAGGCGGGTTGTGAATAGGGGCCAGCTCCTGGATGCGCTCCAGCTCGGCCATGACCGCGTCGTCGAGGATCACGTGCTGCTTGAAGTTGGGCCCACCATGCGCCATGCGGTGCCCGATGGCATCGGGCACCAACTCGGGATCGCGCTCGAGTAGCCGCATGACTTGCGCGAAGGCGGTGGCGTGGTCAGGCATTTCCACCACCATGATTTCTTTTCTGCCGGACACTTGGTGGTGGATGCGAGCCGGCTCTGCGGTTTTGGGGCCCACCCGTTCGGCTTCTCCGCCCGCCAGCTCCTTTTCTCCCGGCATCTCGATCAGCCGGTACTTCAGCGATGAGCTTCCGCAGTTGAATACGATGATGCGCATGGCGTGCCCTTGGGCTCGGGGTTAGATCTCGTCGGGAATCCATCCGAAGACCGGAATGCCGACCAAGCCATGGGCCATGGCTGCG
>PMIX01000076.1 GCA_003158395.1 Myxococcales bacterium
TGGGAGAAATCCTGAGGGGTTTCGCTTAGTTGGCCCCGGTTTGTGACTGAGCCGCGCCGGGAAGAATCATTGGAACCCAGACTTGGGCCAGATCCGCTGACGGAACGGGCAGTCGAGCCAATGATGCTTGGGGTTTGCTCCAAGCGACCGCAGAAACTCCGTTTGACTGCGGTGTTACACCGGTGTTACACTCCTCTTGGAGGCGGCGAGAATGCCAACAGCCAAGAAACGGATCAACATCACGGTCGATGACAGAATCTACGAGGCGATGCAGCGTCTGTCGGACGAGCGAGATCAATCGGTTGCGGGTGTGGGACTCAGCCTGATCGAAGAAGCACTAGAATATCAGGAGGATCTCTACTTCTCCCGTGTCGCCGATGCGCGGTTGAGCAAGAAGCAGAAGAGAATTCCCCACGAAAAGGTCTGGGCTTGAGCTATCGAATCGAATATCTGGAGAGCGTCGTTCGAGAAGATATTCCAAGGCTGTCCAAGGATGTTCGGAACCGGATCCGCAAGGCGATCGAGCACAAACTCGCCTCTCACCCCGTCGAGTTCGGAAAGCCCCTGCGGTACAGCTTCAAGGGCGCGCGCCGGCTGCGTGTGGAGGATTGGCGCGTTGTCTACACGATTGAGCCCCCGGATGTGGTTCTCATCGTCAAGATCGGGCACCGCAAAGAAGTCTACGAGACCTGACCCTTCGTCCAGACTGGAAGACCTGTTTCTCCGAGACCATCCGTCCCCTCGTTCCGCATGTTGCGGGCTCAAGAAGGTGCGTGGTGGGACCCGAGGCTCTAACGTGCAAGAATGGGGCCTATGCCCGCAACCCGTTGCTGGTTCTTGCTCGCTGGTGTGCTGAATATCTCCTGTGCGACAGCGCCCAAGCCACCGAACAAGAGCGAGGCACCGGCGCCGGTCGCTCCGCGCCTAGAGAAGATGCGCGAGCCGCTCGAAGTCCTGCCGCTGGAGTTATTCTTCTCGGGTGTGCGTGCCGTGGCCAAGTCGAACGAGTCGGTGACCATCCGAAACACCGGTGACGAGTCGGTCGCGGTGAGCGACCTCGTCATCGTGGGGGCCCGGGCCGCCACTTTCAAGCTGTCCGACCTGCCCCCTTTGCCGATCTTGCTGCGGCCCAACCAGTCCGTGACCGTAAACGTGGGTTTTGCGCCGCCCGCTGCTGCCGAGCCGGGCGTGCATCGCGCGCGTCTCCGCATCGCACGTTCCGGGCAAGACGATGGCCCGCCCTGTGACATGTCGGCTCTGGTCACCAAGGGAACCGGCCGGTCGAGTGAACCTGCCCTGCGGCAAGTCCTCGAGACGCTAGGCTACGCGCCGGATATGGCCCCGACCACCCCCGTCGCTTCGGACGCGAAAGCCGGCGGCGAGGTGAGGTCCGGGCTGTTCCAGCACGCCAGGACCGGCAGCGTGGGCCTGTATGTCGTCGCACGCTACGCTCAGGATGAGGTTTCCTCATACGGCACCTATTCCATCGAGAGCGGAGAGCTGGTCACCAGCCCAATGGGCCGCATTGCCAAGGGACACAACCAGACACTCAACCCCGAGCTTGATGGCGAAGGGCAGACGAGTTTCGACCCCGGCGAGACCGCATTCGGGATCTTCGTCCAGCTACCCAAGCGGACGCTGTACTCCGAAGACCAGCGCAACCGCGGCGGCCTCAAGCATGCGATGCGCGTCTACCCCCTGCGCAGCCGAGGCGGCGCGCGGGTTCCCGACGCCCTGCTGGTCGCAGTGGACGAGGACGGCGATGGTGATTTCCAGGACTACGTGTTTACCCTGGTGAACGTGAAGCCAGCACAGCAGCGCTAACGTCGACGGCCGCCGCCACCGCGCGGGAGGCCGCCACCGAAGGATCGGACGGCCGGCGCAGCCGGGGCTGCGGGTCGATACGAAGGGGCTGGCGGGGACGGCGCCGCGGATCGATACAGGGCAGGCGGCGGAGCCGGCACTGAGGATCGGTACGGGGTGGCGGCCGGTGAGTTTGACCGCGGCACGGACGCCGAGCCGCGCCAGCCATTTGCAGGATGGACCGACGGCGAGGAGCGCCAGCCCGGGGAACCAGCCCCCGGTGATCCGACGACATGCGACGGTGGTGGCACGCGGTGGATGGGCGGCGCCACACCATGGCCGCCACGGTAGAAGCGGCCGCCGCCGTAGTAGTTGGGATAGTAGCTCCGGTAATAGAACGAGTAGTAGGGCCAGTAAGACCAGAAGAACGGGTCATAGGGCCCTTCCCAGTAGTACCAGGGGCCGACCAAGGTGAAGTGCGGCGACCAGGGCCGCCACAGGTGCGTGTGAGGTCCGATCATGAAGCACCAGCCGCCACCATAGACGTCGAGGATCGGGTGCGCGCCGTAGTAGCTGTAGGTTTGGCCGGCGTAGCCGAAGTCACGTGGATCCCCGACGAAGTAGTAGCAGCCGTCACGAAACTCGAAGAGCCGCAAGTCCAGCGGCGGGTAGGCGTGCATGTGCGCGCCCGGCGTGTCGTCCCAAGGCTCGCCGGCTGAGACTCGCGTATCGACCGGATGAGGCCCAAAGTAGCAGTATCCTCCGCCCGGAACCGAATAGGCCGCGCCCTCGGCATTGGGTGGAATCGGCGGAGGCGAAGGATCTGTCTCGGGAGCAGCGTTGGGTGGTGGGCCGTACTCGGACGGCGCCCCTCGCTGCGCTTGGTCGGCAGCCGCGGCTGGGAAATACCCCTGGATTTCCTCCTGCGCGATGGCTAGGCGGCCCAATCCCGCGACGAACCAAAAGGCAAGCACGATGGCGAGCGGGTTTGCGTGACGGTGCATGAGCAACCTCAAGAGGGAGTGTATTCCTGACAAGGATCCTCAGCAATCGGCGGGCCAAAGCCTAGGGCGCCTGGGCTGGTCGCAACCGCGAACTTCGTTCAGGAGTCTGAGCCCTTTCGAGCCGACCTCGACGGGCCGCCTTGCGCAATCAGGCCATTCTTGCCCGTGTGCGCCAGGAGCGTGGCAGAAATGCGTGCCGGTGGTGTGAATCTGCTTCACGGCCGATGCTATGGGAGGCAAACTCGGGCCACCCGTCAGGGTGCGACAAAGGGGATACGACCAATGGCCATAGAAACCGAGCTTCAGGACCTGCTCAAGGCCGCCATGCGCGCCAAGGACAGCCGCACGGCCGATTGCATTCGCATGATCAAGACCAAGCACATGGAGCGACGAACCGCGGCTGGATTCAAGGGGCCGCTTGATGATGCCCTGTGGTTGGACGTGATCAGCCGCCTACCAGAAGCAGATGCGCAAGGCGCGCGAAGAGTACGCCGCGCTGGGCGAGCGGGGCAGCAGAGCACCTGACCGCAAATCGACTTCGAGGTCGAGTTCTGCGCGCGCTTCTTGCCCAAGGCCGCCAGCGAGGACGAGGTGCGCGCAGTGGTGAAAGAGACCATCGCACGCATGGCGGTGAAGGACCCCAAGCTGGTGGGCAAGATCATGGGCGAGATCATGAAGGCGCACAAGGGCAAGTTCGAACCGCCCACGGTCAAGCGGATCGTCGAGGAAGAGTTGAAGTAGACGCTTTCAGTCCATCCGTGCCTTGAGGGCCGTGAGGATCATCCGCGTCGCGGGCGACTGGTTCAGCGTATAGAAGTGCACCCCGGGGGCGCCGCCCAGAAGCAGGTCTACGCACTGGGCAGTCGCCTGGGCCACACCAAGCTGGGTCACCGCCACCGCGTCGGTGCGGCGTCTTTCCAGCTCGGCCCGCAAGACGGCCGGGATGCTGGCACCGCACATCTGGGTCATGCGCTGGATCTGCGCCACGTCGGTGATGGGCATGATGCCGGGGATGATGGGCACCGTGATGCCCGCCGCGCGCGCGCGCGCCACGAAGTCGAAATAGACGCGGTTGTCGAAGAAGAGCTGCGTGATAATGAAATCCACGCCGGCGCGCACCTTGGTCAGAAAGTGCTGCATGTCGAGCGCCAGGTCGCGACACTGGGGATGGCCCTCGGGATAGCCCGCGCCGGCCAGGCACAGCCGCTGGCCGTAGCGCTGCCGGATGAAAGCCACCAGATCCGAGGCGTGCGCGAAGGCGTCGGCCGGCGGCACGAAGTTGTCTGTGCCGGCAGGCGGATCGCCTCGCAAGGGGATGAGATTCTCGATTCCGGCGTCGACCAGACGTGCAACCAGCGCCGCGACCTCGGCCCGTCCGGACGCGATGCCAGTCAGATGGGCCATGGTGAGAAGGCCGTGCTCGTGCTGGATGCGGGTCACAAGGTCCAGGGTGCGATCGAGGGTCGAGCCGCCAGCGCCGTAGGTGACCGACACGAAATCCGGGGCCAGGTCCGTCAGCTCCCCAAGCGTGCGTTCCAGGGTCGCGGCGCCCGCCTCGGTCTTGGGAGGGAAGAACTCGAAGGAAAAGAGTGGGCGGCCCTTGCCGAAAAGATCACTGATCTTCATGGAGATCCTGCGGTTGCCGGGAGGACAGCCGGCCCGCGGATCGCGGATCGCGTGGGCGAGAGCGAGTTCGTGTGCGGTACCCGGGAGGCAGAGAGCGTGGGCGCGTGCGCGACGAGCGCGCGGGGCGCGGGGTGGGACCGCTCACGCGAGTCGCCCACACAGCCCGCGGCACGCTGGTCGTTCACGCTCACGCTACCGCTCACGCGCACGCTGGCCGACCTGCGTAGGGAATTGCCCGACAAGCCGCAGCTAGTCTCTCGCACCGGCGCCCTCGCCCAGCCGGGCCAGTCGAGCAAGCGCCATCTCGGCGTCAATCACGACGGTTTCGCCCCGCCGCTCGGGCGCTTCAAACATCACGTCGTGACAGATCTCCTCGATCAAGGCGCGCAGCGTGCGCGCGCCGGTCTTGCGCCGCAAGGAGAACTGCACCACCTCGCGCAGTGCCTCATCCTCGAAGTGCAGGTCCACGCCGTCGATCCTGAGCAAGGCCTGATACTCGCGCACCACGGAATCCGGCGGCAGGGTCAGGATCTGGAAGAGATCGTCTTCTGACAGGGGATCCAACTCTACCCGCACGGGAAGCCGGCCGAGAAACTCGGCGAGCAGGCCGTAGTCGAGCAACTCCTTCTCGCTGATAGGCGGCTGGCGGCGGCCATCCGCATTCGCCTGGCCGAAGCCGACCGCGCGGCTTTCCTGGTACAGGCGCAGGTCGGTAAACGTCCCCGCGGCGATGAACAGGATGTCCTGGGTGTCGACCACCGTAAAGTCGTGCTTGTTCCAGTGCTGGGTCACGTTCTGCGGAACAAAAATCTCGCGGCCCTCCAGCAGCTTGAGCAAGCCCTGCTGGACCCCTTCACCGCCGATGTCGCGTGCACCCGCGCCGGTGCGCGCGCTGTGCGTGCGGCGGGCGATCTTGTCGACCTCGTCGATGAACACGATGCCCCGCTGCGCCTCCTCGACATCCTGGCCACATTTGTGCAGCAACTCGGCGATCATAACCTCCACGTCCTTGCCGTAGTAGCCAGCCTCCGTGTACTCGGTCACGTCCGCGATGGCAAAGGGCACATCGAGAAACTCTGCCAAGGTGCGGGCGATGTGGGTCTTGCCGCAGCCGGTGGGGCCGATGAGCAAGAGATTCGACTTCTTGATGAGCCGCTTGCCTGCCACCGTCTTCTGCTCGCACCGCTTGAGGTGATTGTACGCCGCGATGGCCACCGTGCGCTTGGCCCGTTCCTGGCCGATCACATGGCAGTCCAGAGATGCGACGATCTCTCGCGGCGTGGGCAAAAGTTTCTCGGCGGCTCGGGGCGACGTCTTCATCGCGGCGGAGCATCGCACGGCTGCGCAGCCTCCGCCAAAGTGCAGGCCTAAGTGCGCGGATTCACTGAGATCAGTACACGGAGGACAACCTCGTCAACCAGTCGCGAATGTGAGTTGCTTCACCTCGCCAGTTAGCTATAGGAGCATCCGTCCCTGATACAGCCAACTAGGAAGGCAAAGACTCGTGAAATCGGGTAGCCGTCTGGAAAAGATACTGGAGAGCGGTCAGTTTGCCGTGACAGCCGAAGCCGGCCCTCCCAAAGGGAGCCTGCCGGATGCCATGCGCAGGAAAGGAGAGCTGCTCAAGTCGTCGTGCGACGCCATCAACGTGACAGACAACCAGGCCGCCGTGGTGCGCATGTCAAGCTTGGCCGGATGCCTCCTGCTCAAGGAGACAGGTGCAGAGCCCGTGCTGCAAATGGTGGTGCGAGACCGAAACCGCCTGGCTCTGCAGAGCGACATCCTGGGAGCCGCTGCGCTCGGAATTCGCAACGTCCTCTGCCTGGCCGGTGACCACCAGCGCCTGGGCAACCACCCGACTGCCGCAGGCGCCTACGACATCGACCCGATCCAGCTAATCCAGATGATCAAGACGCTCCGAGATGAGCACCGGGTGGAAAGTGGCGAGACGATCTCGGGGGACGTGCCGCTCTACATTGGCGCTGTGGCCCACCCGTTCGCTGATCCCTGGGAACTCCATATGATCACCTTGGCCAAGAAGATCCGTGCCGGTGCCGACTTCATCCAGACGCAAGCGATCTACGAACTGCCGCGATTCATTGCGTGGATGGACAAGGTTAGGGAGCAGGGACTGCATGAGAAAGCGCACATCCTGGCCAGCGTGCTGCCGATAAAGTCGGTCGAGATGGCACGACGGATGCGCAGCGGGGTTCCGGGGATGCGACTTCCAGACGAACTCGTCGAACGGATCGAGCGGGCCGCGGATGCGAAAGCGGAGGGCGTCAGCATCTGCGTCGAGATGATCGAGCAGCTCAAACGCGTGCCCGGGGTGCATGGCATTCACATCATGGCCGTGGCCGGGGAAGACGCGGTTCCGGGCATCGTGAAGAAAGCTGGCCTTTCGCCTCGGCCGGAGGGGCCAAGGTAGCCGGCCACTCGCCAGTCGCTCTGATATGGGAACCCTACTGGTAATACTCAAGTTGCCCGGCGTCGTTGACCCGAATGTTGCGATGCCGGTGGGCCCCGGTAAAGCGCTCGATCTCGCGCACCCACTCGGAGTCTGGGTAGTGGTTCACCATCTGCTCTGCTTCACCGCGGGCCTCGGACGAGGCGCCCTGGCTGGCCAAGGCGTGGATCAGGATGGAAGCCCGTTCCGGGGCATCGGCGGTTTCGGGGAAGCGCTTGTTGCCATCGCGCGCGAGCTCGATGGCAGCAGCGGGATTGCTTTCCTTGATGCTGCGAAGCCGCGCCATGAGCTGAGTTTCGCTGAGCGGACCAGCGGGCGCGGCCGTGGGGGCAGCAGGCACCAGTGCGGGCGGGCGGGGCGCCGCGGCTGTCCGCGCCGGGGCCGGCGCGGAAGATTCAGACGCGTTCTCTTGCTCGGACTCGACCGGCTTGGACTTGTCACACCGGCGAGCGGCCGTCACCAAAGCCAAGGCCGCGACGCCTCCAACGATCAGGACCCGAACCGCCATCTTGGGAAACCGCTCGCTCATCAGGGACAACTATTAATAGTCGACTGCTGCGCGGTGTAGAGGTTCTGCATTGGCGTCTGCATGTCCGGCCACTTGTAGTCTGCGTCGTACGACCATGCCCACGCGCCGTTGTAGCCGTTGCTGTAGATCTTCGTGTACAGGTCGTTCAGCGCGACGCCGTCGGTTGCCGCGGCGGCGAACTCGCCCATCACGAGCTTCTTGTCCAAGGCCCAGTGTGAAGCCGGGTACGTGAAACAGGAATCGGCGGCACCATTCGACGTGTAGTAGTGGACCTCGTAGAAATCGAGCGTTCCGTTCTGTTTACTCCCCGCAGCGCGCAAAGCCGAATCTGAATAGTAGTTGGTCTTGCCGCTCACGCCCGAGCAGTAGTTGAAGGTCTGAGCGCCATTGGTGACCAGCGCCGTCGGATCGGCCGTGTGAATCGCCGCGGCAAGCCAGTTCACGGTCTTTTGAATGTACGCTTCCGTGGTCCTGGTTCCCGAGGTTGTCCAACCATACTGACTCATGCCCTCCGGCTCATTGAAGATTTCGTAGGAGTACAAGCCGGGAGTGCCTTTGAGTGCGGTGACCAGCGGAGTGAGGTAGTTGTTGATGTAAGCTTGGCGGTTGGTGTCGTTCGACAGCAGGGCGGCGTTGTTTGCCAAGGTCGTTGCCGAAATACTCTCACCGCCCTGAAGCATGTCGAAGGACCACAGACTGATGTTGATGGCCACTTTGTTGGTAGCCGCGGCGTTGAGAATGGCCTTCACGCCGTCGATATGGGTTTGGGGAAGCTTCTGGGCCATGCCGCTCGAATCGTAACCAGGGGTCACCGTTCCGTTGGTGTGGAACCACCAACGGATGACGCGCCCGCCAGCAGCGTAGGTGTTCTTGAAAATGGTATTGAACGTGGTGAGGTTCGGGTTAGGGACGTCGCCGGCGAACTGAACCCAGGCGACATTAAGCCCGCTGGCGAAGCTGCAGACGCTAACGGGGCCAGCGGATCCCCCAGTACCAGTACTGCCTCCTGCTACCGTGGTTCCCCCGCTGCTCGTCGAGCCGCCCGTGCCTGTCCTGCCCCCCGTTGCTGTAGTTCCCCCGGCAGCCGTCGAACCGCCCGTGGCCGTCCTGCCCCCCGTTGCTGTGGTTCCCCCGGCAGCCGTGGAGCCACCAGTCCCTGTCCTGCCCCCGCTACTGCTGGAACCGCCAAGGCTTGTCACGCCGCCCGCGCCAGTCGTACCCCCTGAGCCGCTGGTTCCGGCCCCACCGCTCGACCCGCCTGCGCCTGTCGTCCCGCCCGAGCTGGTCGTCCCGCCCGTGGCTGTTTTGCCGCCGGA
>PMIX01000344.1 GCA_003158395.1 Myxococcales bacterium
CACGAACTCGCTCACGCTCTCGCCCTCGCTTGCCGCCAGCCGCTAGTCGCACCCCGGCGTGCCCAGCGCCCCGATCTTCCGCACAAGCTGTAGCTACGCCGAGATTTTGACGATGGCAGTCCCCACGATCGCCGGATTCGCTTTGTTGCGAGCGAAAACGTAGCAAGTCCCTTCCGCGCTCGCTGTGAAGAGGCCCGTTTGGGTGACAGCTCCCAAAGTAGAATCGGCGACGGACCATTCAACCTCGGCATTGCCGCCGGTCACGGCCGCGATGAACTGGGCACTATTCCCGACGCGAAGGGACAACGTCGATGGAAGGATCGAAACTGCCACCTGGAAAGCTGCTTTGGCCTCCTTCACGTAGCCGAAATATTTCTGAACCGTGTTGGCCCCTTCCGTCCCAGCGCTAAAGACGACGGCTGAGACGATCGAGGTGAATGTGTTGTGAGCCACTCCCACAAACCGAAGAAGGTCCAGATCGCAACCGTAAACGACCACAAGCCCTAACACGAATGCGCCCGAACCCATGATCGCCTTCTTCCAGATCGTCTTCTTGGCAATCATTTCGATGAATGGGTCCAAGATTTGGAGGGTCTGCTGGATCGCAAAGCCCACAAGCGAAATCTCTGCGAGGGTCGAACTGACGCTCATCTCTACGGGAGTCGAACCGGTGACCATCTCTCCGCCTCCAATCAGCCAAATCGCGACTTCACAGCCCCGAGCACGTCGGAGCCCATGAAGCCAAATGGTGTGAGCCCAGGAAAAAGCGGGACCAGAGCACCGACAGTAGTGCCCTTTTCCTAGATCATCTTGCCCCGTCGCGACACTGAAATCGGCATTCCGAAAGGCGCGATGATGCCGCTGGGAGTTAGCGTATGCCCTTCCGACGGCCTCGCGGTGACGCTGCAGTCCTTTCCCCCGGTAGACCTTTCTGCTCGTTGCCTTGTAGGGATCACTGCCCATTCACGCCCTGGGCTGGGCCGACCATCACGCGTCGGGAAGCAGCTTGCGCAACTGGGCGAGGGCCTCGCTGTGCAACTGGCACACCCGCGGCTCGCTCACGTGCAGAATGCCGGCGATTTCGCGATAGGCAAGATCCTCGATGTAGTGCAACGACAGCACCATCCGTAGGCGTTCAGGCAGCTTCTCCACCGCCTCGGTCAAGCGGCGCATTACTTCGGCACGTAGCACAGCCGCGTCGGCGGCCTCGCCTCCCGCCAGCGTGGGCAGGATGGATTCGAGCGGCAGGGGTGGCTCGAGCAAGGCGGCCATGTCACTCGCCTCTTCCACCTCCACGCCCAGCTCGCTCGCCACCTCTTCCACCGTCGCCTCGCGGCCCAGGTTGCCCGCGAGTTTCTTGCGCGTCTTGACCAGCTCGTCGGTGCGGTTGCGCAGTCGTCGCGGCAGGTGGTCGAGCCTGCGCAGCTCATCCAGCATGGCGCCGCGCACGCGATGCTCGGCAAAAGTGGCGAAAGAGGCGCCCCGGGTTGGATCAAAGCGCCGCCCTGCTTCGATGAGGCCGATGGCTCCGGCTGACCACAGGTCGTCGTAGGCACTGTGCACGCCGGTGCGGGAAATCAGCCGCCGGGCCATTCGCTCGACCATACTGCCGTACTGTTCGAGCACAGTGGTGTCGTCCAGGGCCGGTATGGGCCCTCCATTCGTGTAGCTGGCAATTGCCCTATGCATGGTTTCCGTCCTACCTAGCGCGGGGGTTCCGTCTCTCTCATCAAGCGCTGCCACATGACCTTCATCCCACCTTCCAAAATCTGGGGGACCGGCTCGCTGAACAGGCGCTCGGCCACGTCCGCGATGGCGCGGCTGGAAGGCGCCATGGGAAAGAGATCGACCACTGGCCTCTGCGCCATGACCGCCCGATGCACGTTTTCGTCGCGTGGCACATAGCCCAGGTGGCGCAGCTTCGCGGTGAGAAACCGGCCGGTGACAGAGGAGAGCTTCTGGAACATGTCCCGCGCGGACATCTCGTCCACCACGGGATTGATCACCACGGCGAAATTGCGGATACCCGCCTGCTGCGAAAGTACTTTTACCACCGCGTACGCGTCTACCAACGAGGTGGGCTCCGGGCTCAACACCAGCACCACTTCCTGGGCTGCGCCCACGAAGAAGAGCACGTTGTCCCCTATGCCCGCGCCGGAATCGATGATCACCAGGTCGAAACGCTCTTCCAGCGTGTCGAGCGCTGCCACCAGGCGCAGCTTGTCTTTGCGGTCGAGCTCAGTTAGACGCTGCACGCCCGACCCAGCGGGCAGGATGTGAATGTTCGGCGCAGCTTCGATCAGCACGTCGGCAGCCGAGACGCCCTCATGCAACAGATCGCCGATGTGGCGCATGGGTTTCACGCCGAAAATGATGTCGACGTTGGCCAGCCCAAGATCGGCGTCCAGGATCAAGACGCGCTTGCCTCTGCGCGCAGCCAGCGCCGCCAAGTTGGCCGACATGTTGGTCTTGCCCACGCCGCCCTTGCCGCTGGTGACCGCGATGACCCGCAAGCTCTCACGCGGGACTTCGGGCGCGGATGGGCGACTGACGAGGCGAAGGCGAAGATTGTCTGCCTGGTCCATGGTTAGACTCCCTTGCCCAAAACCAGTTCGACCAACAGCGGTGAGGTGGCGGGATGCACGTCGTCGGGCACCCGCTGGCCGTCGGTCACGCAGGAGACCGGGCAGGTCAACTCGGTCGCCACCGACAGCAAACCGGCCGGACCATCGGCCTCGTCCAACTTGGTGAAGATGAGACGGCACACGCCGCGCGACTTGAAACGGCGAACCACGGCGCGTAGCTCGCGGCCACCGGTTGCGGCCGACAACACCAGGTGTTGTTCCGCTTCCGGCGCTGCTTTCAGCAACTGGGCCTGCGCCTCCAGGGCCGCGGGATCCGATCGCCCCGCGGTATCGATGAGCACCAGTTGCGCCTCCGGCACGGCGGCCATGGCCTCGCGCAGACTGGCCTGATCGCGTGCGACGTGGGTGGGCACGCCCATGATTTCGCCGTAGCGGCCGATGTGCTCCCGGGCCCCGATGCGATAGGTGTCGACGGTCACCAGGGCCACTTTCAGCTTGCTCTCCAGCAGCGCGCGGGCTGCGATCTTCGCGATGGTGGTGGTCTTGCCCACACCGGGCGGGCCCACCAGAGCGATGACCCGCCGGCCTTCGCCCTGCCAGGGCGGTAGGGCCGGGGCCAGGCGACGGCGAAGCCCCTCGCGTAATGATTCGGCAATCTCGCGTTCGCCACGGCCAGCGGCTGCGCGCACGGCTTGGCGCACCAGTTCCTCGGCGATGGCCGGCTCACTGCCGCGTTCCACCAGCCGGCGCATAACCGCCGCCGCTGCCGGGTCCAGCGCATCACTGGTCCGCCCGGTCGGGATGCGCGGCTCAGCCTTGCTGGACCGCACCTCGGCGCGCAGTTGCTCGACGATGCGACGCAAAGCCGAGACCTCCGTCTCCAAATCGAACGATTGGCCCGTCGAGCTGGGCTGGCCGGGACCCGAGTGGGTGGCCGTGATCTCGATCTCCTTCCGCCCAAAGAAGCCGCCCACCTCGCGAGTCTTGAGGATGATGGCCTCCTCGCCCAGCGCCGATCGGACAGCGTCGAGGGCCGTGCGTGGATCGGGGGCGCGAAAGGTCCTGACAATGGCGTTCATCGGTTTGTTCTCCTATGCGGCCTTGCTCCAGGGAGCGGGTGACAGATCCAGGGTGCCGACGGGCTCGACTTGCGTGCCAGGCACCAACTCGCGAGCCGTGATGACCCACAGTTCGGGCACGAAGCGCGAAGCGAACTCGTAGAGTGGCCGGCGCAGATCGGGCGGGGTGATGAGCACGGTGGGGTGGCCGCCTGCGGCCAGGCCCGAGGCATGCGCCTCCAGCGTGCTGATGAACCGTTTGGCCGTGGCCAGTTCCAGCGCCAAGGACGCCTCGCCGTCCGTCTGACCCAGTGCTTTGCGCAGGTTGTCCTCGGCAGCGCGATCCAAGGTCAGGGCGTGCACGGTGCCATTGGCGTCGGAGAGACGCGACGTGATCTGGCGGGCGAAGCGCCGGCGGACCTGTTCGACCAGGAACGCCGTGTCCTTGCTGCGCGGGGCCGAATCGCCAATCGCTTCGAGCACGCTGCGGAAATCGCGAATTGACAGCCCCTCACGCAGCACACCGCGCACCACGCGCACCACCTCACCCAGAGTGATGGTGTTGGGCACAACGTCCTCGACCAGTTTGGGTGCTTCCTTGCCACAATGGGCGAGCAATTCCTGGATCTCTTGCCGGCCCACCAGCTCGTGCGCGTTGTGGCGCAGCACCTCGGACAGGTGGGTGGTGATGACTGACGCCGCGTCCACCACGGTCAGCCCAGCAGCCTCCGCCCGCGCGCGATCGCCGGGCAGCGCCCACAAGGCTGGTAAACCAAAGGCCGGCTCCTTGGCCGCTATTCCGTCGAGACCTGGCAACTGCGGCGCCTTGCCCGACTGGTCCAGGACCATGAGTCGGTCGACATAGGCCACCCCGCTGGCCAGATCCACGCCGCGCAACTTTATCCGGTACTCGTTGCCATCGAGACGCAGGTTGTCCCGCAGGTGAACNNCCCTTGTCCAGGTCGATGAGCCGCAGCAGCCCGTGTCCCACTTCCAGCTCCAAGGTGTCGAGCCCGATGAGGTCGCTGAGTTTTTCCGCAGCGCCAGCCTGAGCCTGCGCTGCGGCCTGCTGGGCCTGCGCCGCGGTAACCGGCTGGGCGATGCGACGGCGGGACAGCAGGAAAGCTCCGCCCGCCAGAGAACCGAAAGCCAAGAACGGCATGCCAGGCAACAGCCCCAGCACAAAGAGCACGCCGGCGGCGTGCATGAGCGTGCGTCGCTGTCCGAAGATCTGTGCGCCCATCTCGGTGCCCAGGTGTGAACCCGAGCTGGCGCGGGTGACCGTGATGCCGGCGGCGGTGGACACCAGCAACGCCGGCATCTGGCTGACCAGGCCGTCGCCGATGGTCAGGATGGTATAGGTCTCGACCGCGGCGGAAAGCGACATATGGTCGCGCGCCAGCCCGGCGAGAAGGCCACCCACGATGTTGATCAGGGTAATGATAAGGCCCGCGATCGCGTCGCCGCGCACGAACTTGCTGGCGCCGTCCATGGCGCCGAAGAACTCGATCTGACGTTCCAGGCCCGTCCGGCGGGCGCGTGCCTCGCGGTCGTCGATGACCCCGGCGGCCAGATCGGCATCGATGGACATCTGCTTGCCGGGCAAGGCGTCCAAGGTGAAACGGGCAGCAACCTCGGCCACGCGGCCGGAACCGCGGGTGATGACCACGAAATTCACCACCAGGAGGATGAGAAAGACCACCGCGCCCACGATGAGGCTGCCACCCACGGTGAACTGCCCGAAGGCCTGGATGATGTGGCCCGCGGCGCCCGTCCCCGCCGAGCCCTGCAAGAGGATGAGGCGGGTGGTGGCCACGTTGAGGCCCAGCCGGAACAGGGTCACGATCAGCAACAGGGTCGGGAAGACCGAAAAGTCGAGGGGACGAGCCACACCAAGCGCCACCAGCAGCACCAGCAACGACACGCCGATACTGATAGCCAGCAGGCCATCGAGCGCAAATGGCGGCAAGGGCAGAAGCAGGAGGGCGACCACGCCCAGCACGGCCAGCGCGAGCAGAAGATCGCCGCGCGGAGCAGGCTCCGCGCCGGGAGCGGCAGGCGAGGCAGCAGGACTCATGCCGCACCCCGCGCAGCCCGAACTTGGGCAGCACCGTTACGACCCAGCACGCGGTAGACAAAGGCGAGGATCGCGGCCACTGCGCGGTAGGTTTCCGCTGGCACTGCGCGACCTACCTTCACCCGGCGATACAGCAGACGGGCGAGTGGAATGTCCTCGATGATGGGAATGCCGTGCTCGCGGGCCAGCTCGCGCATGATCTCGGCCAAGCGGCCCTTGCCCTTAGCGGTCACGCGCGGCGCTGCATCCTGGCCAGGCCGGTAGCGGATGGCCACGGCCACGTGGGTCGGGTTTACCACCAGGGCATCGGCCCGCGGCACCTCGACCCGGGCATGGCCCTTGGCCAGCTCGTGATGGCGCCGGCGGCGACGCGATCGGATCATCGGATCGCCCTCTTCCTCGCGGTAGTCACGCTTGGCCTCTTCCTTGGTCATCTTCATGCGCCCTTGATAGCGATAGCGGGTGAGTGCAAGGTCCAGGCCGGCGAGCAGCCCAACCGCCGCCAAGATTCTGACGAACCCGTGGGCGAGAGGTGCAAAGGCGGACTGGAGTTGCGTGGCCGCCGACTGTTGCAGCATCCGGGGCAGCGTCAGGAAGTCGTCATGGAACGCGCTCCACACCGCGTACACCAGGGTCACAACCTTGACAGCGGTAAACAGCAAATCGACCAGCATCTCTTTGCGGAAGAGCCGGCCCAGCCGGGCGCCGCCGAAGACCCGCTTGGGATCGGGCAGGGCCAGCCGTGCCCAGGTGCCCAGGCGGGTCTGCGCAGCCAGGGCCACCGATGCACCCAGGGCGACGGAGGCCGCCACCGCCAGGGTGATGAACAGGGGACGCGACACCAAGGGGATGAGGCGTCCGGGCGCAGCCTGGGGCAGGCCGTCAGCCGAGGCCCACACCAGATTCACTAGGGCGTCGCGCAGGGCAGGCCCCATCGCGGTCAATGCGCCCAGCCCGGCGAGCAGCCCCGCCCACATGGCCACATCTCGGCTGATGGGAATGTTGCCCTCTTCCCACGCCTGCTGGAGCCGTCGCTGACTCGCTTGTTCGGTTTGGTCTTCTCTCTGGGTATCGGCCATGGCGTCGATCCCTCAACGGCCGGCCAAGGCCGAGCGCGCGGCTTCGGCCGCCAATAGGGCAGCGGGCGGCGCGGCCAGGTAGAGCGCCCCGGCGCCCGCCAGCAGCGCCACCGAAAAACCAATGTTGGAGAGGCCGAGTTGCGGCGTCGTGCGGTTGAGCAGACCGAGCGACAGATGTCCGATGGTCACCGCGGTGAGAACTGGGAAGGCGAGACGGATGGCCAAGGCGATGGCGCCCACAGCTTGGCCCACCACGCGCGCCGCCAGGTCGCTGAAAGCGACGGGCGAGCCGGGCGGCATGTCGACCAGGGACCGGCACAGCCAAGCCACCGCTTCGCGGTGGATGCCGCCCGCCACGGCGAAGCCCAGCGCCAGAAGGGAAAGGACCTGCGACACCGCAGTGGACTCGGCACCGTGAATGGGATCGTAAGTTGCGGCGACACTGAGACCCATGGACACGCCGATGGCGGATCCCGCGGCGGCCGCGGCGTCGAGCACCAGCCGTGCGGCCAGACCGGCGGTGAGGCCAAGCAGCGTCTCGGTTAGCGCGGCCATGATGAAACGGTCGGCGTGGTCCCAGGCGGCAAAAGACGGCGCGCCGGCTCCCAGAAACGCCGCCACCGACACCGACACCGCTGCGGCCATGCGCACCCGCGCTGGGATGGCCGGCATACCAAACAGGGGCACAACGGAGAACAGGCTAGCGCAACGGATCACGACCAGGATGAAGGCAGCTGCTACGGGCAAGAAGGTGATCACCACGCTTGCTTCCCTAGTGCTGTGACATGCGTTCCATGGCGCCGGCCAGGAATTGGGCCATGCGCTCGACTGCCCAGCCGCCGGCGAACCACGCCACGAGAACCGCGGCCAGCACACGCGGCAAGAAACCCACCGCCGGATCATTGATTTGGGTCGCAGCCTGCAGAATCCCGACCACCAGACCCACCACCAGCAGCGCGCCCACGAACGGCCCGCCCACTGTGGCCAGCATGGCGAAACCCTCACGCAGCAAGGCGGAAGGCAGGTCCATCGGCATCAGAAGCTCCGAATCAGCGAGGAGACAACCATATGCCAGCCGCCAGCGAGCAGGAACACCCCCAGCTTGAGCGGCAGCGCCACCATGGTCGGCGGCACCATCATCATGCCCAAAGACATNNGGCCGCGCCGTAGCCGAAACCTCGAAGAACAGGCGCAGGTCTTCCTCGCGCGTCTGCTTCAGCATCCAATCGGAGAGCGGCCCCTGGGCCCGCTGCAAAGCCTCGCCCACAGAAATCTTGTCATCCATGAGCGGCTGCACGGCCTGCTCGTGCACCCGTCGGACGGTGGGTGCCATGATAAAGAGCGAAAGAAAGAGCGACAGCCCCATCAACACCTGGTTGGGGGGCAACTGCGGCGTGCCCAGGGCCTGGCGCAGAAACGAGAGCACGATCACGATGCGGGTGAATGAGGTGACGGACAGGACCAGAGCCGTGCCGAAAGACAGCGCGGTCAGGATGAGAAAAATCTTGACGGCCGAGGAGCCGCCACCGGCCAAAGCCAGCTCGTTGCTGGCGCCCACGGCTTTGGAAAGGAGCTGCGTGGTGGTCGGGCCGTTCATGAGACCTTCCCCGAAAGCCCCTGGGCCAGCTTGTCGCGCAGCTCCTGATCCTCGTAGCTTTCTTCCAACAACTCACGAAAGGCAGCCGTGTCTTGCGCCGAGGAATCCTTGGGCCGCCGCCGAAACAATCGGCTCAGCACGCCCATCTCGCCCTCGGGCTCGTCGGTGACCGTGTCCACCGGGGCCGGTGCAGGCTCATGGGATTGGTCCCTCACAGCGGGCAGGTTTCCCATCACGGCCGCGACCGGCGGCTCGATTGTCCCGTCCAGCGACGCGAGCAAAGCAATTCCTGCCTCGCTTGCCCCCAGCACCATGGTCCGGCCGTTCACCCGCGCCACCAGCAGGGCGCGCTTGGGCCCGATGGCTGCGGTTTCCAGAATGTGGATCAGGCCCTGGCGTCGCGCGCGCCGGCGAGTAAGCGCCAAAGCGCCGCCGGCCACTCCCAGCAGCGCGACGATGGCCACGACCAACGGTGCACCAGAGCGGCCGGCCTTGGCCGCTGTGGCAATTGGGGCGGAGAGGCTCTCGGCCGGGGCCACAGGACTGGAAGCGGCCATCGGCACGGCCGCAGACGCCGCTGTCGTAGGCGCTATCCCCGCTTGCTTGACCTCTGGCCCGACGCCCTTCTCGGAATGGACAGGCTCCGCTCCGGCGGCTGCGGGCGCTACCACCTTGGTTTCCTCGGCAGGTGGGGCAGCGGTCTTCACGCTCGGCTTGTCCGCAGCCAGTGTCTGGCTTGCTTGATTCTCGTCTTCCCCCGGTTCCGTCTTGGCGGCGAAGGGCATCTCCGTGGGCAGAGCCAGCGCGGCCTGCAGCAACTCCTGCGAGGCGGAGCGGCCCCCAGCTTTGATCGTGCGATGCGCTTCAACCAGAGGCCTCACCTGGTCTTCGGCCGTCGCGACTGCGCCAGGATTCGAGCTGCAGGAGAACTCCACGCGAAGCCCCGACGGCAGGGTTTCGACCGTTGCAGGCTCGCGGCAGCGCACCCCGGGGTCGAGCGGAACCTCGAGCTTGGTGTAACGCGAGCGCGTGCGGGCCACGATGGGGCGTGCGCCATTCTTGAACACGGCCTCGGCCGGGGTGGCGCCGTCGACGAAGACATAGAGGAGGTGCGGGCCGACCATGGGCCGCGCCACGCGGGCGGGGACTGGCTCCGAGGTTGCGACCTCGACGACCACGTCGCTGTCGTTGGTTTCGCTGGTGACACCCGTGACGGTGACGGCGAGAAGCGGAAGCAGAGCCAATTGGGTCAACATCGGGGGTCCTCCTCAGCGTAGGCGTGCGATTCGTTCCGATGGGCTGACGATGTCGCTGATGCGAATGCCAAACTTGTCGTTGACCACCACGGCCTCTCCGCGCGCCACCAGGCGGCCGTTGATGAGGATGTCGAGAGCCTCGCCCGCGATCTTGTCCAGCTCGATGACTGACCCGGGGCTCAGGTTGAGCAGGTCCTGGATCGACATGCGCGCCCGCCCCAGCTCCACCGAAAGATCGAGCGGGACGTCGAGCAGCAAGTCGAGGCGTCTTCCTTGCGTTCCGGCATCGGGGTTGTTCAGGTTCTCCTCGGCCATGGGTTCCCCCTAAGAAAGGTGACTAGGCGGCTGCCTGGGTGAAACTGTGCGGGTTCGTGCGCGCAGGCCGGCTGGGAGCAGCGGCTTGCACGATGGGCTTCAAAATTTCGACGGCCATTCCGCCCCCGACCACCTTGGGCAGGGCGGTCATCTTGGGTCGCTCCTGCACCAGGACCGGCAGCTGCGAGCCCTCGCTGGTGTTGAGCGTAACCACATCGCCAACCTTCAGGCCCAGCAGGTCAGCCAGGCGCAAGTGGTAGCGACCCACTTCGACCCGCAGCTCAACCTCCACCAGTTCCAGCTCACGAGCCAGCGCCTGTCCGAAGCGTGCGTCGCGCTGCCCGCCCAGGCGAGGCGGCGAGCTCAGCAACTTCTTGGCCGCCTCGACCGCGGCATAGGGAATGGCCACCATCAGGCGGCCGTCGATGGGCCCGGTGACCTCAAAGGCACACAGAATGGCCACATCGCTCGGCGTGGCAATGGCGGCCATGCGCGGGTCGGATTCGAAACGCAGGACCTGCGGCTTGAACGACAGCACGCCCTCCCACGAGGTGGCCATGGCCTCAGACAGCATGCTCAGCACATGGCGGAGCACGACCTTCTCCACGTGGGTCAGCTCGGGCCGCGCATCACCGGGCTCGGACTTGGCTTTGCGATCGCCGAGCGAAGCGGCCAGAAGCGACTGGGCCAGCGGTCCCTCCACAATAACCAGGGCCAGCCCGTGTCCAGCGCCCAGGCTCATCACTCCGATGGCATTCTTCCCATTGAGGAAGCTGTTGATGTCAGCAAACTTCATCAGGCTGGCGGGCGCGGCCGTCACCCGCAATTCCAGGCGGGTGCGCCCGGACAGGGTGCGGCCAAAGAGCGAGGCGATGCGATCGTTGATGGAATCCAGGGTGGGCATCTGGCCGCGAATGATGCGGTCCTGGCTGGTGAGGTCGTAGGGCACCACCGGCCCCTTGGCCTGAGGCGAAGCGGCGTCGGGAGGAACCTGGCCCTCCTGGATCGCCTGCATCAGGGCTTCGACTTCTGTGGGATCGAGGGGAGATGACATGGAGAGAACCCTTCGGCTACTGGATGATGAAGTCCGTGACGTACAAAGCGCGGATGCGACGACCCGGCACGATCTCTTCTAGGCGTTTCATGAGGGCGGTCTTGGTTCGTTCGATGCCATCGCTGCCGCGCAGTTCATCGAGCGTGCGATCAGAAAAGTAGGTGATCACCGAATCGCGGATCTGCGGCAGGCGCGTCTGTACGACTTCCTTGTCGGCGTCGGTGGTGACCTCCACGTCGAAGGCCACGCGCACATAGCGGTCCTGGTCGACCCCACGAAGCTGGATGACGAAATTCTCGAGCTTGAGGACCGGCCCGGGGCCTGGGCCATGTGGCGCACCTGCGGCCTCACCGTGTTCGCTGGGGGCTGCGGGCTCTACACTGGCCGGGGCAGAAGCGGCGGGCTTCCTCATCACCATGAACAGCACCGCGCCCATCATCACGACGTTCACCACCAAGATGATGGGTACCAACTTGTTTGCGTTTGAGCGGGGGCTTGCTGCTACGACCGGGGCTGCCTCTTCGTTCTGTGCCATGGTGATTCTCCAGCAGACGGTTCAGCAAGCCGCATGCCGATTCAGAGACAATGATCTCGCGGAGTTCCGCGTGTCAGGCCACTGACGCGGCCAGGGCCTGGCGTCAGGATGCTGGCGCTAAAGATCGAGTGTCATTGCGCCGACGTGGACGGAATGGCGACCTGGACGATCGATCAGGCGGCGGCGTCTATGAGCGCGACCCACTCTCACCCGGACCAACCGACGGTACCGTCCATCCAGACCTTCGAACCGGGCATCCTCACCAAGAAAATCGAAGATATCGCCCTGCGGGCGGTCACCGACAGCAAGGCGATCCAGCGGAGCCTGCCCGACGTGGCCGCTCATGTAATCGAGCTGTGCCAGCTCACCTATACCGACGCGGCCCGCATCGAGAACACGGTCAGCAAGGATCCCTTCATTAGCGGTCAGTTGCTCTCAGTGGCCAACTCCGCCATGTTCGCACCCCGCGTTCCTATCGTCGGCGTGCGCGATGCCGTGGTTCGCTTGGGCCTCGACAATGTCTGCGACATCGTGATGATGATCGTGAGCCACTCGACCATGTACCGGGTCAAGGGTTTCGAAAAGGAAGTCGAAATTCTGCGGGAGCGCGGCCTGGCGGCTGCCCTTGCGGCTCGCGCCATGTCGCGCTTGATGCGCTCCGATCCGGCGGACTACGCCTTTCTAGCCGGGCTCATGCACGACATAGGCGAGTTGGTCCTGCTGGAACGTTGCGCGACCCTGGGTGGGGTTACGCCTCAGATGATGGCCGACGAAGACGAGGGGCCGGTCATTCGCGCAACCATCGCCCGCCTCCACACGGAGTTGGGTGCAGCGGTGTGCCGCATCTGGAAGCTGCCCCCCAGCGTGGTGGATTCGGCCTTGTTCCACCACAACTGCCACAAGGGCGAGAAGCGGTATCTCACGACCGCATTGGTGGCTGCGGCAGACCGCATCACCGACTACATGGGCCTGCGCGGGCAACCGCAGCCCCTGAACGTCGAAGATCCACTGTTCACTGATCTCAAGCTCACGGCCGAGCAGGTGCGCGCAGTGACGGCGGAGACGGAACGCACCCTTCCCGCCCTGGCCATCGGACACTAGCTAGAGCTTGTCGGGTAATTGCGGGCCGNNGGGCGGGACGCGGAAGACGGATCGGGTGCCGCGTGCCGCGCACGCGCGCGCTGGCCGACCTGCGTCCGGCTCACTTGCTCGTGGGCCGGCCAAAAATGTGACAGAAACAAAGCCTGGCCAGGATTGTGACGGGCTAGCGGGCGGGTCGGCACCGTGCCCGCAACACCAGGCGACTATTCGGGAAACCCGTCTGACCCGGTCTCCGGCAGTGCTCGGCACGCAGCTTGCGGGAGCGTTCTTCCACAAGGAGGCTCCCGTGAAGTCAGCAACTGCTAGCGTTTCCCTCGACGAATTCGGCCCGCCCCCCGATCTCACCCCTGAGGTGGAATCGCTGAGGCCCACCCTCGATCAGCTTGTGCGCGAGAACGCCGGACTGCGGCGCGCCCTGGCCGCAGGTAGCCAGCTGCGCACTCTTGAATACCGCGATCCACTCACGGATCTGTGGAACCGGCGCGTCTTCGAACGCCGCCTTGTCGAGGAACTGTCTCGTGCGCGCGACCGTCCGGGCTGTGGTCTGTCGATCTTGGTGGTGGATGTACTAGGCATGAAAGCCGTCAACGAGCTTCACGGGACTGATGCCGGAGATCGCTGTCTCAAGGCAGTCGCCTGCCTGCTGCGACAGGCTGTGCGCGAATACGACGTGGTGGCGCGCCTGGGCAGCGACGAGTTCGCTGTATTGCTTCCGGACACCGACGCCAGCGGCGCAACACAGATGCTGGCGCGGATACGCCGGTTGGTGATGGATGCCAACGGCCGCTGGGGCCTGCCCCTGGGCCTGGGCTTGGGCTCCGCCACCACCATCGACGGAGAAACCAGCGGCAGCAATCTGCTTCGCTGCGCCGAGGTAGCTCTGCAGTGCGACCAAGAGCGCTACGAAGGTCTGGTCTGAGATCAAAGCGCAACCAGCGGCTGGTGGTTTTTCTGACATGACGCGAACAGCGCGGGTGTCGGCCGGTCGACACCCCCCGCCCAGCGACCCAGATTCTCTCAGCCCGAAGTCGTGGACCGCGGGTTGCATGGGGTCTCTTGCAGCAATGTTTCCCTTCGAAATATCCCGGCTGAGCTTGCCCTCTGATGCAGGCAGACCAAATGGTTTAGGCGAGGTCATTTAGGATGGGCCCTGACGTTGAAAGCCACATGCCTCCGCTGGCCGAAGTCGCGGCACGCGTTCTCATCGTTGACGACGAGCCGCCCGTGTTGCAGGCCTTGCGTGGGGTTATTGAGCAGATGGGCCACCAGGCCCGCGAAGCCAATGACGGGGCACAGGCCATCGCGGCGCTGGAATCGGAAGCCTTCGACTTGGTGGTCACGGATCTACGCATGCCCAACCAGGACGGGTTCGCAGTGGTGCGCCGGGCACGGGAGCTGCCGGCCCGCACCCCCGCTGTCGTCCTCACCGCCAGCGCCTCGATTGCCGATTGTGTGGCGGCCATGCAGGCGGGCGCGTTCAATTTCTTGGTCAAACCCCTGAACCGCGACGAGTTGCGGTCCGTGGTGTCCAGCGCGCTGGCCGCCGCGCGACCACAGGCCAAGCCTTCCGAAGAGCAGTCGGCAGGCGTTGGCCAGCCGCAAGCGGCGTTGATTGGCGAGTCGCCGGTCTTGCGGCGCTGTCTCGATATCGTCGACAACGTGGCGCCCACCGACGCGACCGTGCTCCTGCTCGGAGAAAGTGGCACCGGAAAAGAGGTGGTCGCGCGTCTCATCCATGCCTTCTCGCCACGGGCGGCAGGTCCCTTTGTGGCGGTAGACTGTGCAGCCTTGCCAGAAGCCCTGGCCGACAGTGAGCTGTTCGGCCAGGCCAAAGGCGCCTTCTCCGGCGCGGCCGAGGGCCANNCGCCCGCATCCGCCAGGTCAACACGCGCGTGCTGGCCGCCACCAACCAGGATCCCGAGGCCCTAGTGCGCGAGGGTAAGTTTCGCGCCGATCTCTTCTTCCGGCTCAACGTGGTCCCCATCACCCTTCCCGCACTCCGCGAGAGAACCGAGGACGTCCCGCGCTTGGCTGAGCATTTTCTGGCTCTGGCCTGCCGGCGTACGGGCAAGAACGTCAAGTTCTCCGAGGCCGCCCTGGTGACGCTGCAACTCTACGACTGGCCCGGGAACGTGCGCGAGTTGGAGAACATGGTCGAGCGCCTGGTGATTCTGAGTGCGACCGACACCATCGGAGTCAACGATCTGCCAGGCCCGGTGCGTACGCCCTCCGCGCACCTGGCCGCAGTCGCAGCCGCGG
The DNA here is from genome assembly GCA_003158395.1 of Myxococcales bacterium. Classification (GTDB taxonomy): domain Bacteria; phylum Myxococcota_A; class Polyangia; order Fen-1088; family Fen-1088; genus Fen-1137. Next base: position 14,917 of record PMIX01000344.1, read on the forward strand.
CCACCGGCACGCCGGGCGATCACATCGATCTCGCTGCCACCCTGTCGCGCATCGAGGCGACGCTCATCGCGCGCGCTATGAAGGCGGCCAGCGGCAACAAGACACGCGCGGCCGA
>PMIX01000247.1 GCA_003158395.1 Myxococcales bacterium
GTTAGGCACTGTGTTGCCGTCGTCACACACCTCTCCGATTTCGACCACGCCGTTGCCGCACACTATTGTAGTGACGCAGGGTTTGCCCACTGTCGGACAGGTGAAATTCGGTTCAATCTTGCAAATCCCGTTGCAACCATCGCCAGGAACGGCGTTGCCGTCGTCGCATTCTTCGGATGCCTGATTGATCACACCATCACCGCAGGCGGGGCCAGAGGGCACCATCTGGCAATTCGCGGGTGGGTTACTGGACAAACAAGGGTTGGGCGCGGCATCTGGTTTGCCGGCTCCGCCAGCGTTTGGGATGTTGATGATGCCGGTCGTTCCGCTCGCACCAGCCGTGGTGGTTGCTCCAGCGCCAGAGCCGCCGACTGTACCAGAACCTCCCGCCCCCACCTGCGACACCGTCGCTTCGCCCGCCGAACATCCGATAATGGCCATTGTTGCAGCGGCCAAGAGAGCAACGGGTCGATATTGCGCGGCCATTAGTGCCTCCGATTGCAGTCAACAGCGAAATCATACCTTTATTTGTTCACGATGTCGGTACGCAAGCCATCCAGGGCGATTTTCATGTCCTGGTGCCCGCCCGGTTCTTGACGGCTGACCACGCTCGCGAGCGCGCCACGGGCGACCACGCGGGGCGGCCCGGCATGTAACGAAAGGTAGGTCGATGGCCTACGCGACGCCGTCCACAACCGCGGTCCTAACTACACCGCGCATCCAGCGGTATAGCTAGTGCTGCCCGCCAGAAGAAGTTGAAGGGATGGCCGGAGTGTGGTCGGGCAGCACGCGAGCGCAAAGCGCGAGCCGCGAGGCCGCAAGGCCGAGCGGGGGAAGGGGGGACCCGGCGGGCTCTGCCCGACGGGGGGAGGGGCTCACCCCTCCGTAAATCGAAGCTAGTGCCGCCTCGCCTTGCGTTGCGATTCCGCTTCCTGGACTGACCGTCGGCTCAACCCCTGCGGAGCTTCTGGCAGGCGGCACTAGCGAACGTCGATGCCGTAGTTGAAGCGTAGACCCGCGGAGCGTGGGAACGACGCGGCCCGTACCACCTTTTCGATGCACGCAGCGACCGGCATGCTCGCCAGTTTCCCGCCGACGGTCACGTCAGTGACGCGGCCGTCCTTGTTCACGACAAGCTTCAGCTCTGCGATGCCCTTTTGACCGAACTGCCGTGCGCAGTCCTTGCTGCGCGTCTTGACGCCTGCCATGACCCTGGAGATGTCGGCCTGCGACAGCGGCGGAGGCGGCGCTGCTTCTTCGCGCTCCGGCGGCGGCGGCTCGGGTTTGCTCTTCTGCACGTCCTTCAACATGGCGTCCAGGCTCTTGTTCTGGTGCTGTTTTTCCTTGCCCTTCTTGTCCGTGACCACATCCGCCATCAAACCGTCGAGCCAATCGCCCGACTTGGCTGCGGGCTTGGCTGCCGGCTCATCCTTCTCCGTCGGCTCGTCGAACGACGGCTTGGACTTGCGGCTCGAGGCCGCGGCCTTGGACTCGCTCGAGCGCTCAGCAACGGAATCGTCGGGGCCGGCAGCTTCCGGCTCTGGAATGTCCTTACTGGAGGCTGTCTTTGTGGGCGCGGACCTGGCGGACGGGGCCTTTGTTCCGCTCTTCGTGTGCGAAGGTCGCCCGACCGAAATCACCACCGCCTCGGTTTCCGTTCCGCCTGGCGCTGGAGCGGCCTCGGGGCCCGCCGCGGGTTGCGGCGCCGCGGCTCCTGCTGGTTTCTCGGGCTCGGCGGGTTCTGCAGCCTGCGGTGCCACGGGTTCTGCGGCCGCCGCTGGCGCCTTGGCTCGCTCTTTGCGCGTAGGAGCTTCTTCGCCACCACGCGGTACGGCGGGCAGGGGCACGATCGAGGGCGCGAGCGCTGCCGGCTTGTCCTTCGTCACCAGCTTTGGCGCGGACATGCCTGACGTCGGGGACGCGCGGCCGAAGAGCGCAAGCGTCTTGGCAGTGAGCATCGGACCCGCGGCGACGCCTCCCCCGAACACCAGCAGAGTCCACAAGACTAGCCAGCCCCACCGCCGCTTGTGCGGGGCTTCGGGCAGCATCATGGGCCCCATGAACACGGGGGTCCCGAGGCCCGGCGGGGCCGGATTGGGGTCAGGTCGGCGATCGTTTGAAACCACGGCTCAGAATACTAACCCACAAACACGTCTAGAATGGAAGGCCGTTTATGCCATCGCCACCGCGCCAAGACAGCCGCCGGTTCAACCAGTGCCCATCGTCAGCGGGAGACGCATGGGGCGCGCAGAAGTCTCACGCATTCCCGTCGAGAAACGCGGTCCCCACGGGGCGGCGCATCAGGCAATGGTCGTGGCCGGTTCTACCTGGCACACTGCCCTATCGGTCGGTGGTGTGGCCCCTACTGGACCCAGTCTTGGGTCACCTTGGCTGCCAGCCAATTCTTTACCAGGGTGCCAAAGTCTGTGAGCGTCGTCAGCCCGCTGTTTGAGAACATGGCGGGTCCCCAGGAGTTGTCGGCGACCCACGCGGTCCAGTTCGCGCCATCGCCATCCACCAGTGTCTCGAAGGCGGTTCCCCAATTCGCGGCGGTCTGCGGCGAAGAGTAGCCCCACTCGGTGATGAACACTGGTGCCACAGCCACGGCTGTCGCGAGCTGCTTCTGGAAGGACGCGCCCCAGTTGTTCGGATAGATGTGGGCCGTGTAAACCAGGTTCGTCCCACTTGGGGGCGAGCTGGCGGCATCGCCCGGGTGCTGGTCCCAGCTCATGGAAGGAACAATGATGAGGTTGTTGGGCGCTGCCGCGCGGACAGTGTCGATCCATGTTTGCACCTGCGTCTTGAACGTCGCCCAGGGCATGCTGCTGTTGATCGGCTCGTTGTACAATTCGTAGATGACGTTGGTGTAGTCCTTGAACTGCGGGGCGATGTCCGTCCAGAAGCTGGTCGCGGCGGCGCCCGAATTATTGGCGCTGTTCGTGTCGTCAATCTGGTGAAGATCGATAATGGCGTACATGTTCTTGGAGGTGGCGTAGTCAATCGCCGGCTTGAGGACCTTGCTGATGTAGTCCGGGCCGGTCATGACGGTCACCTTTTGCCCTGCCGGGGCTGCGGTGCCGACTGGGTAGGGCAAGCCCGAATAGTAGGACTGTCCCTGGTTGAAGTCGGTTCGCGGGTAGACTGGCATGCGCACGAGGTGAGCATCGAACCCGGCCGTGGCAATTGCGTCAATTCGATCGGTGATCCCGGCGGCGCTGTTGCTCTTGAGGTAAAGCGAACCGATATCAATCAATGCGTACCCGCGCAGGACGATGGTCTTGCCGCTGGGATCCTTGATGAGGGGGCCCTCTACGTGCAGGGCAGGTAGGCTCCCGGTCGCGCCAGTCGCGCCGCCCGCGCTCCCGGTCGTCCCGCCCGTCGCGCCGCCGGCGGCCGTTGTGCCCCCTCTGCCCCCGGTCCCGCCGCCCGTCGCGCCACCGACAACGCCGCCGGTAGCCGTTGCGCCGCCTTTGCCCCCGGCCGTCCCGCCCGTCGGTCCGCCGGTCGTGCCACCCGTGGCTGTCGTCCCGCCTATCGCTCCGCCCGTGGCCCCTGTCGAACCACCCCTGCCCCCGACCGCGCCACCCGTTGTTCCGCCCGTGCCAGCCGTTGTTCCGCCCGTGGCACCGGTCGTCCCCCCTACCGCGCCACCGGCAGTCGCTATGCCGCCGGAGCCGATTGAGCCGCCGGAGCCGCCGACGCCGGTTGCGCCACCCGTACCTGTTGCGCCGCCGCTGCCGAGGTTGCCACCACTGGTCGCGGCACCGCCGCTGGCCAGGCGCCCGCCCATCGCGCCACCTAGGCTGGAGGTACCGCCCGTCCCTTTGTCGCCGCCAGTTCCTGACGCCGCGGAGCTACCGCCTCCGGATCCCCCCGTGGCTTGCGCTCCAGTGCCATTGTCCGAGCAAGCGCCACCAAAGGCGGTGCCCAGGATCACGATGCCCAGGAGGGTCTTGCTGTTTCTCATGGTCCGGCCTTTCCTACTATGTGCAAAAGGAGGGCGCCCGACTCCTGAAACCTTCACGGATTCGGCCAACATGGACCCATGCGGCGCTATTCCACGCGTACTGCGTAGTTTCGGATTTCTGTCTTGCCCGATCCAGAGGCCACTTCGTTGCCGAGTTCCAGGCAGGCCACGTAGACGTTGCTGTCCAGCAGACGGTTCTGGACTAGGTAGCCCACGATCGCGCCGATGTCGAGGGGGCCATGCAGGATGGGCTTGTCCGCTACCAGGGAAATGATGGTCCAGGTATTGGAGTTGGCGCCCGAGTCGTCGCCGTGGTTGTTTGCCAGGAAAATGCGAAATTGATGGCCCCCAATCTCGGCCTTGGCTATCAGATTTCCGGCAGGCCCCAGCCGGTTTTCGGCAATCCATATCATCACCTCGTGGGTTATGCCGTCTTTCGTGACCGGCGGGGAGGATACCGTCCAGAACTCAAATGCCAGGTTGTACGAGCCCGACGCACGCATCGACACGTCGTAGTCCACGACGAGTTTCTTTGAGCCTGCGCGAAAGGGGAATCCCGAATTGGGGGCGGTTTCGCCGTTCCAAGGACTGTGGCCAACCTGAAGCTCGGGGTAGGCAACCACACTGGAACTCCCCCACCATTTCCAGACCCAGCCGAAGACGGGTTGGCCCTTCGACTCGTTGACGAAGATCTTCTGCCGGTATCGTCCGGTGGTGGCCTGTTTGTTCCAAACGTTGTTGAGGATGCGATAGCGGTCGCCGACCACCATCGCCGCCCAGTCCTTCTCGGATTCGAACAAGAGGGTGCCTTCGGTGCCGGTGAGGTCGAAATCTGCCCTCGCCGAGCGGAAGCAGCCAGACCCCAAGGCCAGCAAAGAGACGGCAAAAAACGCGCAACGAGAGAGGTGTCGCATGTGTATCTCCAGCAGCATCTTGTCCAGTCTACTGGACCGTCAGGCCCAGAAAGCAGAAATCGAAAGGCGCGGAGATGGTTGCATTGCCCGCCACCATGAGTTGAACCGCGGTGACAGGCCTGTAGTTGTATTCATGAAGTGCACCTCCAGAAGGTTAGGAGTCGCATGACTGCTTGCACGGGTCAGTCCTGAACGGGCCGGGGCAGCAGGCAGACCCCATCGGCACAGACTGCCGTGGCGAGCGGCCTTCTTCAGCCTCGGCGCAGGGGGAACTGTGCCGCGGAATCCAGTCCGGCGGAAGCGAAGTCTGACCCTCGCACACCGGTTCGGGACTCTCCTTGTGCAGAGAGGCTCAAGTTTCCCTCTCCCTGCGGAACCGAGACTGACTTCTCGCCATGGCTTGTTGATAGGAGGTCATCATGATCCAACAACGCGTGCTTGCAGTCTTGTCAGCTTCATTGGCGCTCTCGGCGTGTGGCGCCGGCCTGGGCAAGGTCGCCGGAACCCCTGCATCTGCCCCGGGGGAAGTCGATCCAGCCCAAGCCGAAGCCTCGCGTCGCAACCCGTTCTTGGGCGCTGGGTTCTTCCTCGACCCCGAGCAGGTCGCAAAGATCGAGGCCGCGGCCCAGGCGGCACCGTCGGACGCAATGGTCATTCGCAAGGTCAAGCAGTACCCCATTGGGCTTTGGCTTGATTCCATCGCGAAGGTGGCTGTGATACCAAAGTGGCTCAACCTGGCGAAGAAGCAGCAGCAAGCCAGTGGCCAGCCCACCCTGTCGGTGTTTGTGGTCTACGACATGCCGAACCGCGACTGTGCTTCCAAGTCGTCGGGCGGAGAGCTCAAAGTTTCGCAGGATGGCGCGACTCGCTATCGAACCGCGTTCATCGATCCCATTGCGGCGCACTTTGCGGCCCACCCCGAACTGCCCATCGTCGTGATTTTGGAACCGGATTCTCTGGCCAATCTGGTCACCAACCTGAATCTCCCGACCTGCCAGGAAGCGCGCGCGGTGTACGTCGACTCTGTGGTCTACGCTATCCAGAAGCTCGGCCTGCCTAACGTGAGCATCTACCTTGATGCGGCCCATGCGGGCTGGCTGGGATGGGATGGACACCGCGAGACCTTCGCCAAGCTCTGCAAGAAAGTGCTCAAGGCTGCGGGCGGCGTGGACACGATTCGCGGGTTCGCCACCAACGTTTCCAACTACACACACCTCTACAACCGAGACGGCGCGGCCATGGAATCCAGCGATCCCTGCTACAACGAGCTCGTCTATGTGAAGAAGCTGGCGGTGTCGCTTGCGGACCATGGAATTCGAAACAAGGGCTTCATCATCGACACCGCACGCAATGGCAAGGGGCAGATTCGCAAGGTGTGGGGAAACTGGTGCAACATCAAGGGCGCTGGCCTGGGCGAGCGGCCCCGGGCGGCGCCGGGACCGTTCGTGGATGCCTATTTCTGGATCAAGGTGCCCGGAGAGTCGGATGGCACATCCGACCCATCACAGCCTCGCTTCGATCCGGACTGTGCATCCGCTGAAAGCGCCACCGGGGCGCCGCAGGCAGGCACGTGGTTCCAGTCCTACTTCCTTGATTTGGTCCGCAACGCCACGCCGCCACTCTGAGCCCAGCATGACGGCATGCAGCAACGAAACCCATTCCGCTGGGACGAAATCTGACCGGTGCGGAGTGGCTCAGGACTCTTTCTCTACCAGGAGGCTGATGTCCCTAGCTGCGGAAACAGTTCCGATTATTCGGCATGGCGGCCGGGCCGCATGCAGGGCGGCTGGCGCGTGGGCCGGCCTGTCTGCTGCTGACCTCCTGCTCCGACATTCTTGCATCAAGGCAATTGCGTTGCACTGAGAAGGCGTTTTCGACAGGATGGCTATGGAGGCGGTTCTTCGTCACATGGTTTACTCTCCTCTTTCGCCGCAGCTTCCCTCCGGTGTTCCGGACAGCGGCGACGGGGCACTGGTGCGGGCGGCGCGCGGGGGTGACCGGCGGGCCTGCCAGGCCATCTGGGAAAGATACGCATCCCTGGTGCAGCGCCTGGTCAGGCGGTTTTTCGGGCCGGGCCCTGATCATCTGGACGTCTGCCAGGAGGCCTTCATGCGCGTCTTCAAGCGTCTCGATGAACTGCGCGAGCCGGCTGCCCTGCCCGGGTTTATCATCGGCATCACCCTGGGCGTCTCCCGCAACGAGGCGCGACGCCGCCGCATCCGGTCCATCGTGGGTCTGACCTCGCCCGAGGAATTGCCCGGCGCCTACGTGCCTGGCGCGGAGGACGAGGCGCGTGAGGCCCTGCGCGCGCTCTACCGGCTGCTGGACTGGCTGGGCGCAGAGGATCGCTCGCTGTTCGTTGCCCGGTATGTCGAGAAGATGGAAATCGCTGAGGTGGCCGCTCTGCACGGACTGAGCCTTTCCACCGTCAAGCGGCGCATAGCTCGTCTCGCCCTGCGGGTCGACTCGCGCATGAAATCCGAGCCGGCCCTCGTGGAATACGTGGGGCGGCTGAGCCAGGGAGGGACGAGTTGATCAAGCGACAAGAATCGGTGAACGCGGGCGAGGCCCGCTGTCACCTGCTCGGCGATCTCGCGGCGCGCGCTGCAGGGGAGCGGTCGCCCGATCTCCGGCAATGGGCCGAGATCGAGCAGGCCCTCGCGGGGAGGCCAGGCTTCTGGCGAAGCCGCTGGCTGGTCCTGGCTCTTCCGGCGCTGGCGGGAGTGGCCCTCTGGGTCGCCTCCGGCCGTACTTTGAGCCACGTGTCAACCGGCTGCACTCTGGGTCCGGATGGCACCTTCTCGGTCCCGTATGATCGCGAGTGCACCGTGACGTTCGGCGAAGGCACGCACATCGCGCTGGGGAAGACCGCGAGCGGCCGATTGCAGAAACTGGGGTTCTGGCGCGGCGCCCAGCTTGATCTCCAGAGCGGCCATGCTGATCTGTCCGTGGTTCATCGCCTGCTTGGCCGCTGGGGAGTGCTAGCCGGACCGCTTCGGGTTCGGGTGACCGGCACGCGCTTCGAGGTGGGTTGGGCGCCCGCGCAAGGCCGTTTCAGCTTGGGCGTGAGCGAGGGTGAAGTGAGCGTGAACGGCGGCCCGCTACGCGACCGCAAGGTTCGCGCCGGACGCAGGCTGGAGGTCCACACGGCCACCGGCGAGGTGATCGAGGGCGACCTCGGCACACCACCCGACGCACAGGCCGCGCCAGTACGGCCCGTCGCCGCCGAGAGCCCGGAGAAGACTGCGACAGGAGCGGACGCTGCCCTGGCTCGACCGGCCCACGCCGAGCGCAAGAGAGGCACGACCAGCAGGAAGATAGCCGCTCGTGATCCTGGATCCGGCGCCACGGCAATGAGCCCCGCTACCCAGCCAGAGCCCCCTGTCGCCGTGCTCGATCCAATGGCCCGCGATTGGACCGCCTCCTCGGCGGCGGAAGACGAGCCTGCGCCTGCACTGCCTGGCCCGCGCCGTCTGACCGTCGGCAGGAACGGCGAGCTGGTTGGAGGTGTCACTGGGCCGGTTCAGGCTCTTAGCGGTTCCGGGACCATGCTCTCTAAACGAGCACGCACTTCGGCCAAGCATCTCTACCTGAACGACGGGGCGCTATGCACGAGCGGGAAGATGTCCCAGCTTGCGTGCGTGGACGAGGCAGGCCTGCCCAAGAGGTGCGACTGGGACACCAACTGGGGCGTGCTCATTAGGTGGAATACGCGCGAAGACCAAAAAGCCTGGGGCAGCGGCGCAAACTCGAGCATCGCCCTGGAATTCCGGGGCAGCGCCGGCCGCTACCGACTCGTCGCCCATCGCGAGGGCGATCCAGCCCAGGAGGCGTTCTGCGTGGAAAACTACCGATCGGGGCAAACGGTGACGCCTTCCGAATTCAAGAATTGCTCGGCCGCTCGTTCACGCCTGCCCGACTTCACAAAGATCGACTACTTCGCCCTGCAGTTGCTGTCCGAAGAGGCCTGGCTCAACTTCGGATTCTGCCTGTCGGCCGTCAGCCTGTTCTGAAGCCGATTGCCTATCCGGCCAAGGCGCCGCCCGCGCACGCACCCGTGCGAATCCATTTCCATGACTATCTCGCGGACGATGGAAACGGCGGCATCATTCGAAGTCCGGTCTGCACCACGATCCCGCGCGACTGGAGAGACAAGCGTGGTGACGATTACTTGACGAGAGCTAGCGTTGGGGTTGGTGTGGTGAACGTCGGAGATGCCCGAAATGCCGGAACGAGCGCGGATAGTGAACGGGGGTCCCCCCATAGGCATTAGGCGCGGCCTGACGGAGAGAGCTATGACCCCTTCTCCCCGGTCCGCCGGGGAGAAGGTTGGGATGAGGGGTCCGGCCTGGCACGGCTCCTCTCCCCAACCCTCTCCCCGCTTCGCGGGGCGAGGGGGCGGAATGCGTGGGCTTCCGCTGGCCGGCCGCCTAATGCCTATGGGGGTTCCCCCCGCCATGACAACCACCACCCCTTCGAGAACCCGAATCCCCCTGGGCCCGCCTTTGACCTGCCCCCTTGTTGCGATTCTGCTGGCTATTGGGGGGACTGCGTTCGCCCAAGCCACCTCCTCGACAACCGACGATGACGAAACGCCGCCGGCCGCGAACGCACCGCCCACGGGTGCCCCTGCCCCCGCAGCGGGTTCCCCGGGTGCGTCTGCGGCGGCCGCCCCGGCCGAGCCGGAAGCCAGCGCCGCCGGCTCGCAACGCAAGCGTCGGGGGAAGACCACCCAGCTCGGACTGTCTCCCCAGACCACCGAGGTTGCCCCTCCTTCGGCGGGCCCGCCCTCGGTGACCGAGGCGCCCACGTCGAATTGGGGCTTCAGGTTCCACGGCTTCTTCCGTGGTCCCATGCGGTTGAGCATGGATTCCGAGGCCGGCCACGGCCTCCAGTTCCACGCCCCGCCCGTGACGCCTGATCTGAACTACACCACGTGGAGCTTCACCAACAACAACCCCGGCCCCTGGGGCGAGATGCTTTTTCAGTACGGGAACAATCGCGTCACCATGACCATGGCCATCGCCAGTTACAACATTACCTCGGGTAGCTGGCGCGAGTTGCAGGACCAGTTCGGCATCGACCGCGCCTTTCTCACCCTCAATTTTCCCGACGCCCTCGGGGATGTGGGCATGATGGTGTGGAACGTGGGCGTGTTCGGGGACCGCTACGGCGCCATGGGCAAGTACGACGGCGGCGCCTATGACACGTACATGATCGGCCGCACCCGCATCGCCGGTGCCACAGGCACATTCGATTTTGACCTGGCCGACAACTTCAAGCTGGTTGCCGAGGCAGGAGCAGGCGCCAAGATGGATGTGCAACAGTGGCATGATGCTCCCTACCCCTCGTGGCAGCCCTTCCCGGGCCACGTGCAGATGGGGACTACCATGTTGGCCCACACCCACGTTGGCGGGGTGTTCGCCAATCTGCTCACTTTGACAGGTCACTTCATGTACACCTGGACCAATGACGCGATGCGAACCGACCTGAACAACTCGAACGGCCAATCCTACGCCGCCAGGGATGCCAGCATGCGAATTCTGGGCGTCGACCTGAGACTCGACGGCGGCTGGCGGGGAGACGGCTACCTCGGTTTCTCCTCCATCAAGACGACTAACGTGGGCGTCCTGTCCGACACGATCGAGGTCATGCACTCTCAAGGCGGCTGGCAGTACCAGGCCAACTACACCGGCGGCCCGTTCAGCCAGGGCGACAGCACGGTCAACAGCATCGGGTTCCAGTACACGTTCAGCTTGGCTGCGTTTCTGTTACGGCCACAAGCCTGGTGGGGCCAAGGCCCGGATTTCACCGTCCAGGTCTTCGGCATGTACAACTCCATCAGTGGCCTGACCACCGCGGCGGACGTGCAGCGAATGTCGTTCCTGGGGAAGCACAAGTTGAAGTTGGGGACGCAGTTGCTCTACACCCCCCTCCCATTCATCTCGGGCGGTGTTCGTTTCGACTCGGTCCAGCCCAATATGGACGACAGAACCCACGACTTCTGGGTTCTGTCTCCTCGGTTGCTCTTCCACACCGAGTTCGTCACTCGCGAGCAGGTGATGATCCAGTACCAGTTCTATTCGTACGGAAGTTGGTACACCAACGACCCAACCCACAGTCTTCCCTTTCCCTACGGCCAGACCGGAAATCTCTGGACGCCGCTGCAGCCCGACCGGCATACCTTCACCATCGCCGCCAGCATGTGGTGGTAGCGGTGCAGGGACGAGGTTCCGGTGCCATGGAGATAGCCGGGCACGGCCACTCTGGCTTCAGCCGTGGCCACTGACCGGTCACGTCCCCACCTCCCCCTCCAGCAGGGCCAGTGCGTGGGACAGATCCGGGCGCATTTGCAGGACCGGCGCCAGTGGATCTTCGCGCAGTCGGGACATCCGAGCAGGCGCAGTCTTGATGGTGAAGGCCGCGGGATCCAGGCGGGCGTTGACCTCGGACCAGCGCAGCGGCATGGACACGCGGGCGCCGGCCACGGCGCGCGCGCTGAAAGGCCCGGCGATGGTCTTGCCGTGGCCGTTCTGCATGCAGTCCAGGTACACGCGGCCGGCTCGGCGAGCCACACTGCGGGTCACGGTGGCGAGCTGGGGATCGTCACGGACAGTCACATGCGCCAGCAGTTGGGCCAGGCTGCGAGACTCGGCGTGGGTCAGCTGGCCGGCCAGCGGAATGAGAACATGCAGCCCGGTGCCGCCGCTGGTCTTGGCGAAGCACGGTAGTTCGATGCGTTGGCACAGCCGATGGATGGCGCGGGCCAATCGCACCACATGGGCAAAGGGCGCATCCTTGGGATCCAGATCCAGGATGCACCAGTCTGGGCGCTCCAAGGAGCCGACCCGGCTTGCCCACACATGCAGGGGGATGCTGCCCAGGTTGGCCAAGTACAGAATGGATTCCACGTCGTCGCATAGAAAGTATTCCAGCTCGCGCTTCCGCTCGTCGCTCCAGATGCGCACCCGACGCACCCACTCAGGCGACCAGGTGGGCGCATCCTTCTGAAAGAATGACGGCCCCGCGATGCCCTCAGGGTGGCGGGTCAGCACCAGGGGCCGGTCGCGCAGGTAGGGCAGCAGCCAGGGCGCAATTGCGCGGTAGTAGTCAATCAGATCGCCCTTGGTCAGGCCCTCGGCGGGCCAGAAGACCTTCTTCAGATTGGTGTAGGCAATCCGCTTCTCGACGCTGGCCGAGGCAGGGGGCGGCTCGGCCTGGGTCACCGGGCGGGCGCACTCGTCCGGCCGCTTGTCAGCGCGCCAGCGCAAAAAGATCGGCTGACGCAGAAGTCCGTCGCTGGTGATCTCCTTGTAGCGCACCTCGCACACCAGGCGCGGCCTGACCCAGGTGTGTTCCGGGCCGCGCGGCACTGGTCCCGTGCACGGGGGATCGGGCTGCTCATCATCGTGCAGCTCGCGCGGCAGGCTGGCCAAGTCCTTCTCGGCCAGGCCGCTGCCCACGCGTCCCGCGTACACCAGCGCGCCCGATTCCTGCGCCGCCAGGTGCAGAGCGCCCAGCCCGCTGCGCAGGCCCCGGGGCGCGGTGTAACCCACGACCACAAAATCCGCGCTGCGGTCGCGCCGAATCTTCAGCCAGTCGGACGAACGACCGGCGCGATAGGGGGAGGCGGCCCGCTTGGCCACCACGCCCTCCAGACCCAGCCGTGTGACCTCCTCGAACATCTCTTGCCCGCGTGCTTCGATATGGTCCACGTAGTGCAGCGGCCCCAGCGCCGGCAGCAGGCGGCTGAGCAGCGCCTTGCGTGTGGCCAGGGGCAGGGGACGCAGGTCGCGGTCCCGGAAAGCCAGCAAATCGAAAACGAACAGGCTGGCGGGCAGGCGCAGGGCCGCGCGCTCGATGTCGGGCTGCCGGGTGAGCAGCGCCCGTTGCTGCAGGCGCTCGAAGCTGGGTCGGCCCTGCTCGTCGCACACCGTGATTTCTCCGTCGAGAACAACATCAGCAGGCAGCGCGGTCAGCGCCGCCGCCAAGTCAGGGTAGAGTGCGGTGGCGTCGTTGCCATGCCGGTAGATGAGCTTGCCCCGCCCGCCCTCGTGCGCGGCCAGGGCGCGGAAGCCGTCGTACTTGATCTCAAACAGCCAGCCCGGCTCGGAGAAGGGCTGTGGCCGAGTTTCGGCCAGCATCACCTGCACCTGCTCGGCCCGCAGCGGGGACGGCGGCAGCTTGTCGGTCTGCTCACGCACCTCGGCCCACCGGGGCGAGCCGTCGCGCAGTTCCTCAATGGTCAGGCCGGATAGAACCGAAGCCTCGGGCAAGCGGCTTTCGCCCCCGCGCACGACGTAGGCGTCGCGTTCCTTGATGAGCAGCCAGTCCTTCTGGCTCTTCGCCAGGCGCACCAGTGACCACGCCCCGCGCAGCTTGTAGCCGGCAAACGTGAAACGCAGCTTGCCCTTGACCAGGCCCTGCTTGACATCGTCAAGCGGGGTCCAGGTGCCGCGATCCCAGACAATAGTGGGGCCGGCGCCGTAGTTGCCGGCAGGAATGACCCCCTCGAAGGATCCATACTCGATGGGGTGGTCTTCCACTTGCACCGCTAGACGCTTTTCGGCTGGGTCGAAGCTGGGTACTCGGGGCACCGCCCACGAGCGCAGCACGCCCTCCATCTCCAGGCGAAGATCGTAGTGCAAACGGCGCGCCGCGTGCTTGTGCACCACGAATAGCCGGCCCGGACCGGAACCGCCGCCAAACGGCTCAGTCGTTCGACCCGGCGAACGCTTGGCACGATAATTCTGCAGGGGCAAAGGACCCTCTTTGCGCAAACCTTGCACGCGGCTAGCCGCAAGCGTTTTCTGCGCTAGGCTTGGATCATGGCGCGGGCAATGGCGGGTGCAACAATCTCGTTTGGCTTGGTTTCGATACCGGTGAAGCTCTATTCGGCCACGCAGCCGTCGGCCGGAATTTCGTTTCACTTGTTGCACAACAAGGACGGCTCGCGTCTGCACCAGCAGTATCTGTGCGCGAAGGACGGCCAGGTGGTGCCGCGCGAGGAAGTGGTCAGGGGCTACGAGTTCGCCAAGGACCAATACGTGACCTTCACCAACGAAGAACTCAAGGCCATAGAGGAGAAGGCGACCCAGGCCATCGCGATCGCGCAGTTTGTGCCCGCGGATAAGGTCGACCCCATCTACTTCGACCGTCCCTACTACCTGGCGCCCGACAAGGGTGGCGAAAAAGCCTACCATCTGCTGGTCGAGGTCATGCGCCAGAGTGGCCGCGCCGCCATCGCCCGCTACGCCGCGCGGGACCGACTGTACTTGGTGATGCTGCGACCGGTTCCGGGGGCACAGCCGGGCACCAGCGGGCTGGTCATGCAGCAACTGCTGTATGCTGACGAGGTGCGCCCCTTGGCCGAGGTGCCAATACCCGAGGGCCAGTCGAGTGAGGCCGAGCTGAAGCTGGCCACCCAGGTGGTGGAACAGATCGCGTCCGACAGCTTCGACCCGGCGGCGTATCACAACGATGTGCGTGAGCGGATGCAGGCCGAGATCGAGCGCAAGGTGGCGGGCCACGAGGTCGCGTCCTCCGCTGCGCCGGAACAGCCTGCGCAGATCATCGACCTGATGGAGGCTCTCAAGGCCAGCCTGGCAGCGCGTGGCCAACCGGCGGCGACGGACACGCGCGAGCTGGGTGAGCGCAAGCCGGCCCGACCCGCAGCGCCCCACAGCGCGCGGCCCAAGGCGCGCGCCTCACGGGGCTAGGGGGAGGCCAGCGATGCGGGTGTGGGTCGGGACAAGCGGCTTCAGCTACCCTCCCTGGCGTGGCTCGTTCTATCCCGAGAAGCTTCCCGCCGAGGAGATGCTGGCCTTCTACGCGCAGCAACTCCNNTGCAGCCGACGCATCACCCACGAGCTACGGCTGCACGACGCGCAGAGCGCGGTGGAGCGCTTCGCCAAAGGGGCCGCGACCCTGGGCAGCAAGCTGGGTCCGGTGCTGTTCCAGCTACCACCGTGGCTGCACAAGGACCTGGAACGGCTGCAAGCGTTCCTGACTGTGCTGGCACAAGTCGGGCAGGGAATTCGTCCCTCCTTCGAATTCCGCCACGCCTCGTGGTTCTCTGACGACGTTTACGCCACCCTGCGAGCGGCGGGGGCCGCCCTGTGCATCGCCGAAGCGGAGAAGCTTGAGACGCCCCTGCAGGCCACCACCTCCTGGGGCTACCTGCGTCTGCGCCGAGAAGACTACGCACCCGCCGCCCTCGACGCCTGGGCTGAGCGCATCGCCGGGCAGCCCTGGAGCGAGGCCTACGTCTTCGTCAAACACGAGACCGCGGAGGCACCCGTCCTGGCCCGCCGCCTGCTCGTTGCTCTCCGGCCTTCCGGCTGATGGCTACGTAGAAGGTGCAGTCGAGCGTGACCCGCGCTGCCTGGTGTGGCAACTTGCGCCCATGCCCGCCCCGACCAGCCCACGCAAGCAATCGCTCATGCCTTCCACGCCCCTGCGCCGCCTGCTGCGCGCCTCTGGCCATGCCCTGCAGGCGGTGGTCCAGATTGGCAAGAGCGGAACCAACCAGGGGGTTGTCGCTCAAGTCACACGGGCCCTCTTTGACCACGAGCTCATCAAGGTGAAGCTGGCCCGCGAATGTCCCGAAACGCGCTTCGAGGTGGCCGAACGCCTGGGCCAAGGCCCGGGGGTCAACGTGGTCCAGATCCTGGGGCGCATGATCCTGCTCTACAAACGCCACCCCGAGCAACCGCGTTTCGAGGGCGAGGGGGCGCGCACTCTCTGAGATCAGCGCTTCTCGACGAAGTCGCGGACGTCCACTCTGATGTCACGGGCGATGGCGCGAAGCAAAGTGGGCGAAATGTCGCGGCCGGGATGAAAGGGCACAGTCGTCGCGCGACCATCAGGATGTCGATATTGGCGGTGGGACCCTCGCTGGCGGACCTCCGCGAAGCCGAGTCGCTGCAGGATAATGGCGACCTCGCGTGGCTTCAGGACGGGTAGGTCACCCACGGCTACGCGACCTTGACGGTCTGTGTGCCGACGAACTCCCCTTCGAACGTGGGTTCGCCGTCCTCGAGCAGCATCGCCACGACCTCCTCCAGGTTTGCGCGGAGTTCATCGACGGTAGCTCCCTGAGAATGCGCTCCCGGCCATCCAGGAATGTAGCCGACAAACAGACCCGTAGCAGGGTCGCGCTCGATGACGGCAGTGAAGCTGCGCATGAATCAAAGGTAGCGCGGCGGCGGCTTTCTAACAAGCCGTTGGCGCAGCGGTTGGCGCGATCGATGCATAATCTGCGACCCGGGCAAGGGGCTGGCACTGGGTAGCCCCTATCCAGACCGAGCCGTTTAGGATTGACGAGTAGCCCTCCGACAAACAGCTTTTCGGCATTCTCGAAAGCTAGCTCGGCGCGTTAACGGTCGTCCACTGTCAAGCGTGGCACAGAAAGGGGAGAAACCTTGAAGGCCCTTTTCGCGGTCTTGCAGCAACGACCCGACTCCCGTCCGCGCGTGCATCTGTTTCGGGCCGTGCTAGATCCTGCCCGGTTGCCGCCTTGTGATTCAGCGACAACGTGGAAGGGGCGTGCTCACATGACTAGGATCGTTCGTGTTGCTTTCACTGGGGCAGTTCTTGGGTCGGTTTCCTTGCTATCCTCCCCGGCTATGTCCCAGCTAGACCTGCCACGGCCCAGTCCTTTGGCCAAGGTGTCGCAAGTCGTAGGACTGACCGAGGTGTCGCTCGAGTACAGCAGCCCGGCGGTGAAGGGGCGCAAGATCTGGGGCGGGCTGGTGCCCTATGATCAAATCTGGCGGACCGGGGCGAACCAGGCAACCAAGATCAGCTTCAGCAAGGACGTGGTCTTTGCCGGCAAACCTGTGCCGGCCGGAACCTACGCCTTGTTCACCATCCCGTCCAAGGGCGCGTGGACTGTGGTGCTCAACAAGAAGGCCGACCAGGGCGGAACGGGACGGGACTACAAAGCCGACCTGGACCTGCTTCGCGTGCAGGTACAGACCAAGTCGGCTCCTTTCCGGGAGCGCATGACGTTCCTCTTCGCCGATTTCACCGACGACCAGACCTCGCTCAGTCTGGAATGGGAACGGCTGCGCCTGTCCATCCCCATCCAGGTCCACACGGCTGAGCAAGCCCTGGCCAACATCGCCGCCAGCCTCGACGGCACCTGGCGAACCTATGCCTTTGCCGCGCGCTATATGCTGGACACCAAGAAAGACACCACCACGGGGCTCAAGTACATCGACCAGTCGCTGGCCCTCAAAGAAGACTGGTTCAACGTGTGGATCAAGGCGTCGTTGCTTGCAGCCAAGGGCAACTACAAGGATGCCTACGCATTGGCCGAGAAGGCCTACCAGCTGGGCCAGAAAGCAGAGTTCTTCTTCTTGGAGGCCGACGTCAAGAAAGCGCTGGGCGACTGGAAGAAGAAGCACTAGCGCCGACGACCCGACGATAGACCAACTCATAGCGCTCGACCGCCGGTTCAAGCTGGAAGTGCACCTCGGCCCGGGCGCGCGCGGCTCGCGACATCCGCGCGTGAAGATCTGGGTCGGTGAGCAGGCGGCGCACCTGCTTCGACATCTCCTCGAGATCTCCGACCGGGGCCAAGAAGCCAGTCTCGCCGTCCAGCACGACCTCGGGAAGACCGCCCACGTTGGATGCCACCACGGGTACACCGCAGGCCATCGCCTCCAGCGCACCCAGGCCGAAACTCTCGGTCTCGCTGGGCAGGAGAAACACGTCGCTGTCTTGCAGGACTTCCGCCACGTCCGCGCCCTCGCCGAAGAACCTCACATCGCCCGCCAGCCCGAGAGAATGGACCAACGCCTCGACCCGTAGGCGTTCCGGGCCATCGCCCACCAAGTGCAGCCTTGCCGGCATTTCGCTGCGCACGCCTGCGAAAATCCGCACCACGTCTTCGACCCGCTTGAGCGGCCGAAAATTCGAAACATGGGTGAGGATCTGCCTGCCGGCAGGAGACTTCATGCGAGCCACGCGAAAGCGATGCGTGTCGACAAAGTTCGGAATTACGTCGATGTTGGTCTCGCGTGGTAGGCCGAGTTGGCGGTAGGCTTGCTCCGCCAACCAGTGCGAGGGGGCCGTGACAGCATCTCCCGCCAAAACCGCAAACCGCGTGAGAGACGAAAACTTTGGATCGGCGCCAAGACGGGTGACGTCCGTACCATGGAGGGTGACAAGGACCTTCGGCGCCGCCGCGCCCAGGACCTGGCGGGCCAGATAGGCGCCGATCGCGTGGGGAACGGCGTAGTGAACATGAAGAAGGTCCAGGTGTTCCTTCTGTCCCACCTCGATCATCTCGGCTGCCAGGGCCACGGCATACGAGCTTTGTGCCCGCACGGGATAGTTCAGGGCTGCGACGGCGTGAAATGAGATGTTGGGACAGGAAAGGTCGAGGCGCGCGGGTGGCTTGTCGCTGAGGAACGCGACCCGGTGGCCCTGCCGCGCCATCGACATTCCGATCTCGGACGCGATCACGCCGCTGCCACCAAAGGTCGAGAAGCAGGCGACGCCGATGCGCAGGCGGGCCGCGCTCATGGCGCAAGCTCCAGAATGTCGGTGGCAAAGGCGCCTGCCCGCTCCAGCCGATCGCGCACCAGGCGCTTGCAGGCCGAAGCGCCCAGGCGGCCGGCCAGCCAAGGCCAGCCATAGAAGCGCTCCTGCGCAACGCCGCCGGGATTGAGAACCAATTCGAGCTGCTGAATCCTTCGCTGCGTCGCCTCATCGTGCTCGACCAAACCACGTGCGTAGCGCCCAATGAGCTGTTCCAGAGTATGGGCCACACTGTCCCGCGTGCGCTGCGCTGGCCGGCGCAGGCGTTCGCCCGTCGCAGAAATGGCTGATGCGATTTCTTCCACCGCGGGCAGAATCTCCCGCGCGACTCGATCGCGCAACTTCTGCGGATCGGGGGAGCCGAGGGGCCGCGCTGCCTGCAGGCGAGCGCGGACCTCATGCGCAGGCTGCGCCAGATCAGAAGCACGAAGCCCCAGCTGCTCCAACCAGCGGCGCGTGCGAGCATCCAGGCAACGAAAACGCGCGCGAGGAACCAGAAGCGGGGGGCAGACGCCGAAATGCTGGTAGAGCGCACCCAGCTCGGCAAAGTAGTTGATCTCGCCCGGACCGCCCACATAGGCCGCGGTCGGCAGGAGCGCGTCTTGCACGATGGGGCGCAAGAGTGCCGAGGTGGAGAAGCGCAGCGGCTCGCGTGACAGAAGATCCAACAATTCTGCGTGGGGCACGGTTTCTCTCGTCCCGGCCAAGGCCCACTCCCCTGCCCCTTCGCGTGCACTCTTCTGCAGGCGAAAGCGCGGCCCGGCCGCGCTGCCTTGGTGAAAAAAGACCAGGGCACAGGAGCGAACGGGAACCTGCGCGGCAAATCCCGCTGCCGAAAGCGCAGCCTGCCGGTCTTTCAAATATCGTTCAATCAGGCCCGCGTCTTCGATGCATGATCGATAGATGGGCGCAGCCAGGGACGCTAGGCGCGCGTCGCGCGGATCGAGAAGAATCAGCCCCTCGTCGGCGAAGAGGGTCCCCAACACCCCGGCAAACGCCGCAGCAAGCGGCTGCCCAGGCCGATAGTGCGCCCGCAGCAGCGCCATCACCTCTCCTGCCCCTGGCTCGCCATCGACAAGAGAAGCCAACTGGTCGAGCACAGCCCCGATCTCAGCCCCCAAGCACCGGTGCGCCACAGAGACGCGGGCCTGTGCCTCGCTGCCCTCGGCCAGCTCCAGGCGCACGGGCTGCCCATCCGGTCCGGCCACGGTGCAGGTGCGAATTTCGGCGAAGTCGTGATCCTCGGTTTGCAGCCAGAAAAGCGGGACGCAATGAATCCCCGACTCGGCCTCGATGGCCCGCGCCACAGCCACCGCCGAGGCTGCCTTGTAGAACGTGTAGAGCGGGCCGAGAAAAAGTCCCACCTGCTGCCCAGTCGCGACGACACCCACGCCGCCTTCTGCCAGAGCGTCCAGATTCGCCTGGCGGGCCGCGCTCGCGGGCAAGGCGGCTTGCTGCTCGCGCAAGACATCCACCAGGGCGGCGGGCACCTTGCGACCCGCCGCGAGCCGGGCCGCCCTTTGCCGTTTCTCCGGGTCACGAAACCCCGGCGCAAAGAACGCGTGTGCAGCAGGCTCACCCGCGAGGTAGGAATCGGAAAATGCGCGGCCCACTTTTGGCGTTGAGTATACTCGGCAGAAATCCCTCGCGCCGGGCAAGCTTCGGCGTCCTGCTCGGGTTCGTCCTCTTGTCCATGACCACTTTCCCGCTCAACCACGCACAGGCTGGCCCGGCAGAATTGGACAGCGCGCAGATCCAACTGGCGCTGCGCAAGCTCGGGGTCGTGGGCAGCGTGCTCTACGTCGGCGCGCACCCCGATGACGAGAACACCAACTTGCTCGCCTACCTTGCCAACGAGGCCCTCCTGCGCACGGCCTATCTGTCGATCACGCGCGGCGATGGCGGGCAAAACCTGATCGGCGCAGAGCAGGGAGCGGAGCTGGGTGTGATCCGCACGCAGGAACTGCTTGCCGCGCGCAGGGTGGACGGGGCAGAGCAGTTCTTCACCCGCGCACGCGACTTCGGCTACTCGAAGAGTCCCGAAGAAACGCTGCGCATTTGGGGCAAGGACGCCGTGCTAGCCGATGTCGTGTGGGTCATCCGACGCTTCCAACCTGACATCATCATTACTCGCTTTTCTCCAGAGCTGGCCGACACGCACGGGCACCACACAGCTTCGGCGCGGCTGACGGTGGAGGCCTTTCGGGCAGCCGCGGACCCGTCACGTTTCCCGGAGCAACTCGGGCAAGGGGTTCACCCCTGGCAGGCGCAGAGGCTGTTTTGGAACCGCTCTTCCTGGAGCATCAAGCCGCAGGAGGACCTGTCGGGCTTTCTCAGCTTGGATGTGGGCAAGTACAATCCCTTGTTGGGGCTGTCCTACGGCGAGATGGCGGCGGAGAGCCGCAGCATGCACAAGAGCCAGGGCTTTGGCGTGGCACGCACGCGCGGCCCTATCGTCGAGTACTTCAAGCTCTTGGACCGGGCGCCTTCCTCTCCCGGTCTCGCCACCACGCTGCTCGGCGGAATCGACTTTTCCTGGTCGCGCATCAAGAACAGCCGTGCAGTCGCACGCCTGGTCGAGCGGGTGGTGCGCCAATTCGTGCCAGCCGAGCCGTACAAGAGCATTCCCACCCTCCTGCAATTGGACGAGGCCCTCGACTCCGTTCGCGATGTCGCCTGGCGTACATGCAAGCACGCCCAAATACGTGAACTGGTGTTGGCTTGCGCGGGGCTTTTTCTTGAGGCGACCGCGGCCGATTTCCGGGTTGTGCCCGGTGGGACGATGGATGTGACGGCAACGGCCATCAATCGCTCGCCGGTGAAGTTCACTCTGCGCGAGATCCACTTTCCAGGTTCTGCTATCTCCATAGCGGAAGGCGCCCTCGCCTCGCTTGAGCTGAAGCGAACCGTCCGCATCCCGAACACCACCGCCCTGACCACGCCCTACTGGCTAGTCGCGCCGGCCGAGCCGGGACTTTCTCGCGTCGAGGATCCGGCGCTCGTCGGCATGCCCGAGGCCCCACCGCCGCTCGAGGTCGAGTTCGTGCTTGCCGCTGGCGGTTCCACGCTGACCGTGAGGCGGCCTATCACCTTCAAGTGGACCGACCCGGTCGCGGGCGAGTGCTATCGTCCCCTCGAAGTCACGCCCCCGGTCTTGCTGCGACCGGCGAACACAGTCTTGGTCCTGCCCAATGGGGAGCCACGAACCCTGGGCGTTCGCCTCACCGCAGTGGCTCCGTCGATGCGAGGCACCTTGCGTCTTGAGATCCCGGCGGGCTGGTCGGTATCGCCCCCGAGTGTCCCCTTCGAACTTGCAGTCCAGGGGGACAACAAGGAAATCCTTTTCCACATCCAGCCGTCGACGAAAATGGACCGCCTGGCTTCGGCAAGGGGCGTCCTGCATTTCTTGGCAGAGGTCGGCCCAAACCGTTTCTCCCTGGGCCAGACGCGCATCGAGCACGCCCACATTCCGATGCAGACGATTCTTGCCAACGCCAACGTGCAGTTGGTCGCCTTCCCCCTGGAACGCAAGGGAACCAGGATTGGCTACATACCCGGGCCAGGCGACGAAATCCCCGCCAGTCTCCGGCAGGCCGGCTACACGGTGACGGTCATCGGGGACACCGTACTGGCGGACGCGTCCGCGAACCAAAGTGGTTCCGCTTTTGCCAACTTCGATGCCGTCGTCACAGGCGTGCGCGCTTTCAACAGCAGTGCGCAGTTGCGCGCCGCCCACGTGGCCCTATTGGCCTATGTGCAGGCAGGCGGTACGCTGGTTGTCCAGTACAACACGAACAACCGCTTGAGTCCGCTGACCATGCCCATCGGCCCTTTTCCTTTCGAGATCGGCCGCGAACGCATCACGGACGAAAACGCTCCGGTGATCTTTGTCTCGCCCACCCATTCCATCCTCAACTACCCCAACAAGATTGGCGAACACGATTTCGATGGCTGGGAGCAAGAGCGCGGGCTCTACTTTGCCTCTAATTGGGATGCGCGCTACCAAACCGTGGTCTCCATGAATGACCCTGGTGAGGGTTCCCTGCCGGGTGGCATCCTGGTCGCGCGGTATGGAAAGGGAAGCTTTGTCTACACGGCTCTGGCCTTCTTTCGGCAATTGCC
>PMIX01000148.1 GCA_003158395.1 Myxococcales bacterium
GATGGCGTTGGCCAGTTTCACCTTGGGCAGTAGGACGTAGCTCGCAACGACACGAAACAGGTAGACCAGCACGAGGCTTACGCCGAGGAATTTCCCAACGTGCAGGGCGGTCTGGATCATTGTTCCATCGCCCTTGGTTGCCACCGCAGCCTCGATGACCAGGCCNNGGCGAACCAAGCCACGCATGCCAGAACGCCAGCCGCCGGGTCCGACATGGAACCACGCAGGACGAGGCCAGTGGCAATCGACACCGCAGCCTTGCCCACGGCATGACTTAGGTTGGCGTCCTCGACCGCGCCCTTCGGGGCAGCGAGGCCACGAAAGATGAGCCGGCCGCTGATCCGGTCGGCCAGCAGCTGCAGCACGATCGCCAGCAGACCGAAAAGGGCGACGTGCCCGACCATGGCGAGAAAGCCAGTCGCTCGGCCCACAAACGAGATCGCCCCTAGGAAGCCAAGCAGGATACCGACCAGATACCCGGCCTGGCTGGTGGCCGCACCGAGCGATCGCTGCCCCACCACCAGCTCATTGACGAAATAGCCTCGCCTCTTCAGCAGTAGGTCGCGCGCGAACTTGGCCGCAAACACAAGTGCCAACGCTTCGACCATGAGCCCAAGTAGTAGATCGATCCGCATCCTTGCCTTTCAGGACGGGCCAAGCCCGACCGACACCTTGTTCTCGAAACCCCTGAGAGGCGCATCCTAGCAAGCACACGGCCGGATTGCCTCATATGTTGCCGTATGAGCCCATCTTGAGGCTGGGGCAGACGAGACGAGCGTGGACCCCGCGCCGGAGAGAATCGATGTGCTTTCAGCATGTTGCACGAGATGCGGACCGTTCGGGCGGACCTGCAACTGAAGCCTACTCTGTCAGCGGCTGGTCATTGGCGTCGCAGGTGTAGAGCTCCCCGACACCACGGACGCGACGTGTAGGTACGGCCCGGGTGGGCCTCGCGAAGGTGGGCATGCCCGGTTTTCGGCAGCTAGGGTTGCCGGGTTGGCTTGCCGTCACGATCGAATATGATAGCGGCACAGCCGAACCGGTCTGGGAGATCCATCCATGAGCATTGTCGACACGCAAGCTTGGAAGAAGTTGGAGCAACACCAGCGCGAACTGGCGAAGAAGACCATGCGCGAACTGTTCGCCGAGGATCCTGGGCGTTTCGAGCGCTTTTCGCTGCGCCTCGGGGATCTGCTGCTCGACTACTCGAAGAGCCGAATCACCGTCGAGACCATGGCGCTCCTTTACGACCTGGCGCGCGGCGCGGGCGTGCAGGCCATGCGCGACAAGATGTTCGCTGGCGAGCCCATCAACCTCACCGAGGGCCGGGCGGTTTTGCACGTAGCCCTGCGCAATCTGTCGTCGCGGCCCATCTTCGTAGCCGGACAGGACGTGATGCCCGAGGTGCGGGCGGCTTTGGATCACATGCGTGTCTTCAGCGAATCCGTGCGCAGCGGCGCCTGGACCGGCTACTCGGGCAAGCCCATCCGCGCGGTGGTCAACATCGGCATCGGCGGCTCGGATCTCGGCCCGGTCATGGTGTGCGAAGCGCTGCGGCCCTATCGGCGCGACGATCTCGATCTCCACTTCGTGTCCAACGTGGATGGCTCGCACGTGGCCGAAGCGCTCAAGCGGGTGCACCCCGAAACCACGCTCTTTCTGGTGGCGTCCAAGACCTTCACCACGCAGGAAACCATGGCCAACGCGCACAGTGCGCGCGCCTGGTTTCTGCAACACGCCAAGGACGATCGCGCCATCGCCAAGCACTTCGTGGCACTGTCGACCAATGCCGAAGAGGTCACCAAGTTCGGCATCGCCCCTGAAAACATGTTTGTGTTCTGGGACTGGGTCGGCGGTCGCTACTCGCTCTGGTCGTCCATCGGATTGTCTATCGCCCTGGGCGTGGGCTTTGACAACTTCCGCGCCCTGCTGGAAGGCGCGCACGAGATGGATGAGCACTTCCGCACCGCACCGCTGGAGAAGAATCTGCCGGTCGCGCTGGCTTTGCTCGGCGTCTGGTACAACAACTTCTTCGGCGCCGAGACGCACGCCATCTTGCCCTACGACCAATACCTGTCGCGCTTCCCGGCCTACTTCCAGCAAGGCGACATGGAGTCCAACGGCAAGCGGGTCACCCGTGACGGCCAGGTGGTGAACTACCAGACTGGCCCGGTGATCTGGGGCGAGCCCGGCACCAATGGCCAGCACGCCTTCTATCAACTGCTGCATCAGGGGACCAAGCTGGTTCCCTGCGATTTTCTCGCCTCGGTGGAAACCCACAACCCGATCGGCGAGCACCATACCCTGCTGCTGGCGAACTTCTTGGCACAGACCGAAGCGCTAATGCAGGGCCGCAGCGAGGCCGAGGCGCGCGCCGAGCTGGAGGCCGCCGGAATCAAAGGCGAGGCCCTGGCCGCGCTCTTGCCGCATAAGGTGTTTCCCGGCAACCGGCCGACCAACTCAATCCTCTACCAGACGCTTGACCCGCGCACGCTGGGCAAGCTAATCGCGCTCTACGAACACAAGATCTTCGTCCAAGGGGTTATCTGGAATGTGAACTCCTATGACCAGTGGGGCGTCGAGCTGGGCAAGAAGCTGGCCAACGCCATCCTGCCCGAGCTGCGTGCGCCGGGCGCGGTGTCCTCGCACGATTCGTCGACCAATGGCCTGATCAATGAGATCAAGCGTCGGCGTTCACCGTAACGCGGGAGTCAGCCGATGAGCGTTCTCACCCTGGCGCGCGCGCAGTTCGCCCTGACCGTGATGGTGCACTACCTGTATCCGGTTCTCACCATGGGCCTCGGTGTGGTGCTGGTCATCGTGGCCAGCCTGCGCCTGCGCCGACCCGACGAGGTTTTCGATCGTATGCTGCGCTTCTGGACGCACATCTTCGGCGTGGTCTTCGCCGGCGGCGTGGCCACGGGCGTGGTCATGGAGTTCGAATTTGGCACCAACTGGGCCAGCTATTCCCGCTTTGTGGGGGACATCTTTGGCGCGCCGCTGGCTGCCGAGGCGCTCATCGCGTTTTTTCTGGAGTCCTCGTTCCTCAGCATCCTGCTGTTCGGCGCAAAGCGCGTATCGCGACGGACGCACTGGTTTGCCACGCTCATGGTCGCCCTGGGTGCCACCCTGTCGGCCTTCTGGATCGTGGCAGCCAATTCCTGGCAACAGACTCCCGCTGGCTTCCACATTGTGCACGGCCGCGCGGAGCTCACCGATTTCTGGGCCGCGGTGCTTAGTCCATCCACGCCCCTGCGCTTCTTGCACGCCGTCCTGGGCTCGTGGGTTACGGCCGCGGTGTTCGTCGGCGCGATTGGCGCGTACTATCTCTTGCGCGGGCGACACCAGGAGTTCGCCCGGCGTTCGCTGCGTTTGGCTTTGCTTTTTGGCTTGGTCTCGGTGGCGGCCGAGGTCGTAGTGGGCGATGCCCACACCCGCCAGGTTGCCCATACCCAGCCGGAGAAATTCGCGGCCATCGAGGTTCTGCACCGGACCCAGACCGGCGCACCTTTGGCCGTTGTGGGTCAGCCTCTGCCCGAGGTGCTCTTGCCCAAGCTGCTTTCCTTCATGACCTACTTCGACTTCAACGCCCGGGTTATCGGCCTGGATGCCTTTCCCCCCGAGGATCGGCCGCCCGTGACCGCCACTGCGATGTCGTTTCACGCTATGTTGTGGCTCGGCCTAGGGCTGGCCGTGGTTTTGGCGCTTGGGGCTTTTCTCTGGTGGCGCGGCCGCTTGTTCACATCGCGCCGGTATTTGAAGGTCCTTTGCTATTGCCTGCCGATTCCCTTCGTCGTCAACGAGGTCGGCTGGGTCACGGCTGAAGTCGGCCGGCAGCCGTGGAGCGTGTATCGCCTGCTGCGCACCGAGGATGCCTTTTCCCCTGCGGTGCCGGCCGCGCATGTGGCTGTCTCGTTGCTGATGTTCGTGATCATCTACGTTGGGCTTTTGGGCCTGACCTTCTATCTGGTGCGCAAGAAGGTCGTGCAAGGCCCTGGGGAGGGAGCGGAGGAGGTGCCGTCGTGATCCTCGACCTGATCTGGTTCGTGCTGGTGGCGGTGCTGGTGGCGGGCTACGCGGTTCTCGACGGCTTTGACCTGGGGGTCGGTTTCTTGCACCTCCTGGTTCCGCGCTCCGAGGAGGAACGCCGCCTCTCCTTGGCCAGTGTTGCTCCCGTGTGGGATGGCAACGAGGTGTGGCTGTTGACCGCGGGCGGCGCCTTGTTTGCCGCCTTCCCGCCGGTGTACGCCACGGTGTTCTCCGGCTTCTACCTGGCCATGATGCTGGTGCTGTTGGGGCTGATCGTCCGCGCGGTTTCCATCGCGGCGCGTAACCAGGGGGCGAGGCCGGCCTGGCGCCGTTTCTTCGACCGCAGCTTCGCCGCCGGCAGCACCCTGGTGGCGCTGCTCTTGGGCGTGGCCGTGGGCAACCTCATGCGCGGGCTGCCGCTGGATGCGCGTGGCGAATACGCGGGGACCTTCTGGGACCTGCTCAATCCCTTTTCGCTCTTCATCGGAGCGACCATGCTGGCCATGTTCGCCATGCAGGGCGCCTGCTGGCTGGCCATGAAGACCCAGGGCGATCTGGGCAAGCGTGCGATCACCGCGGCCCTATTCGCCTGGGCCGCGTTCGTGGCCTTGTACCTGGATGCCACGCTGTGGTCGCCTTCAGACGCACCCTGGCTCTTTCTGCGTGCGCGCCAGTCCTTCGCCCCTTGGATTCCGGTACCGCCCATGCTCGTGTGCGTGGTCAGCCTGCCTATTCTCCTGCGTCGCGGACGACTGCGCCTGGCGTTTCTCTGCTCGTCCATCACCATCGCCTGCGTCGTTGCCATTCTGGCCATCGCGGCCTGTCCCATCTTCGTTCTCTGCACCAACGACGTAAGACGCAGCCTGACTGCTTTCACCGCCGCCTCGTCAGCGCGGACCCTGATGACCATGCTGATCATCGTTCTCGGCGCGATGCCCTTCGTGCTCGGCTACACGGTGTTCATCTACCGGGTTTGGCGTGGGAAGGTCAGGGCCGAGCCCGAAGAGTACTAGGGATGCTGTGCTTGACGTGCCCAAGGCCAAACGAGCCGCGGTAACGCGGATCAAGCCTCGGAAAATGCCAACAAGACATCGGCCAGCGACGCGTCCCCTGCCGACAACACCTGTTTTTGGGCTGGCGAGAGTTTCTCTGCCGCGTTCACGCGCGCCGATTGGTTGAGCGTGCGAAGCGGCCAGCGGCGCGAGCCCTTGTGGTCGGGATCCGCCAAGTACGCGAGCATCAGACTGGGGGCCGGGCCGAGCGCAATTAGCACCCGGCCACTCTCTTGCGTCCATAGAAACGACGGCATCGGTGCGCCGGTGCCCAGATGCCGGCGTACGAGCTCAAGCCAGAAGGTCCGCAGCTCGTCGCTTGTGGCCGGGCAGTCAAGAACCAGGACGCGAGCGGGCGACGGCTGTGCTCTTGCCTGAGAACACGCCGCGACCAGCGTGCTGAGGGCGTAGGCGGCCGCCTCGGGTAGCTCTCCCACCGCAGCCCGAAGCTCAGAGGAGTTCGACCTGACCAGCAGCGCGTCCGGCTCCAGCGCCTGTACATCCGGCCGTAGACCGAACGCCAAACCGTCGATCTCGGCCGCCAATTGAGCCGTGGCAAGCGCGTGCGCGGCTGTGGCCAATCGGGCACTCGCCTGACAGAAGGATGCGAGCCGCGAGGGAAGACGCGGAAAGCCCTCACGCACCCCCTGAGAATCCAGTGGCGAAAAAATGACCACCGGGAAGGCGCGACCAAGGGCGTCTTCGCCGGGAGCAAGAACCCCCACGAACGGCTGAGCGCCCGCGGCTAGGGAGAGCACGAAGCACGCCGGCTCGGCCGGCAGCCGGGTGCGCTCCCTTTGCAGGTGCTCAAGCCCTTCTTGAAACCAACTGTCCAGGCCGGCCCGCAGAAAAGCTCCGGCGTTGACCCGGACAAAGTCACGTTCCGCGGGAATCTTCCCGTAGATTCCCACTGCGGCGGGCACAGCAGCAGTTACCTGCGACACCCGGCAGCCCCGTGGGTGATGCTACGTGGAAGCGCGAAGCGTGCAAATAGGTCGCGCAGCGTATCGGGTTTGAAATCGATCTGCACCCTCCCCTGGCCGAGCGCGGGCGCGAACGAGAGCGAGAGCACGTCTCCGTTCCGGGTGGGGTTTCCGCCTTGGCCCAAGAGGTGAAAGAGAGCCCAGTCGCCGTCCTCGCGCGGGCCGAGGGATTCGACCTCGTCCGACTTGACATACAGACGCACCAACGCACGCCGACATGGCCACAGAATCTCATCCCAGCGCTCAACAGCATTGAAACCCACAACCTTCTTGCTCCCGGTGTCGAGGACGATCTTCGAATACTGGGCGGAGGGGCGAATGCGGACCTCGACAGGCACACTGAGCTTTCCCGGTCCTTTCGCAAACAACCGGCTCGACAAGTCCTGCGCGCGCGACCAGAACTTTAGAAAATCGTCCTTGTACCTTACCGACGCGCCCTCTTTGGCGCGGAAAATGGAGCCGGTTCGTTCGATGTCGGCTTGCAGCGCCTCGGTGAAGTACTGCCAGAGAATGCCTGTGGCCGGCTGGAAGAACTTCTCCACATCGGCCAATCGTGCTTCGCCGATCGCCCTGCCGGCGGCAAAAGGAAACTTCCCCGCCAAGAGCTCGTCGAAAGCCACCACCACGGTTTCGCACCACTTGCGATTGGCGAGGTCCGCGCTCGCTCCCACGATGGCCGCTTCGGATCCCCGCAATGGCGGCATCAAAATGCGTTCCAGCAGGCCCTGCTCCCAGCCGCGGTCGTTGTAGCTCATGATCAAGCTGGTCAGCTTGGCTCGCTGGGTCCTAAGCGCAGACTGGAATTGCTTGGGCTCGGGCGTTCCCTGCTCGCCCATGGCGGCCCCGATCTCGACCAAGGCCTGGTTGTATTGATCGAACCCGGTGGGCTTCACGGTCCCAAAGCGCAGCAAGCCCTCAAACTCGGCCGCCACTTGCTTCGCTCCTGGATCCTGATGTTCCAGGAAATCGTCGGCCGCACCCACAAGCTTGTCGTTCGCGCCGGGCTTTTCCGCCGTGCCCTTGACCAGGCCCAAGGCCTTGTCCGCCAGCGATTCGCTCTTGAGATTCAGATTCTCACCCAGATTGCGCCAGATGGTT
This sequence comes from Myxococcales bacterium, assembly GCA_003158395.1. Taxonomy (GTDB): domain Bacteria; phylum Myxococcota_A; class Polyangia; order Fen-1088; family Fen-1088; genus Fen-1137. The sequence continues at coordinate 7,163 of PMIX01000148.1, forward strand.
TCAAATGGCTTTTCGTTGGCCAGCCTCTTCAGAAGCGCGCGGGTCTGCTCCAGACTTGTCGGCTCCCGCACCGCCAGGCTCAAGAGGAGAGCCTTCCAGACCGCCGTATACTGGACGAAGTAGTCGGACCGAATTCGCGCAATGGCCTTCGCATCCTTGACCTTGCGTTCCTTGCCCAGGATCCACGCATCCTCCTCGACATCCTGGGCCTTCTGCAATTGCTCCAGTCGTTGCTTCACGATGCGATAGCCGGCCGGTGTGAAGGCGCCGCGCACCACGGTTCCCGGCCGCTTCTGTCCTTCGTCGACCTGAAAGAGCACAACCGCGCCACCGAGCACGTCGACCAACTTGAGATCACGTGGCATGGACGGATCGTTGATCATCTCGGCCAACGGATCGTCACCCGCCCCGATAAGCGAGGCACGGGCTACGCTGACGAACTTCCGCTCCCGGTCGATAAGATCGGCCGGATCCTGGATTCCCGTTGCATAGTAGCGCACCAGGCTGTCCACCACGCGGGGAGCCCGCGAGGCGGCCACTGGCCCCCCGGTCAAACTCTCCCAACGAGCAGCCGCTTTCTGCCCTGCGCGTTTGACCGCCTCGTCCCAGCGCGCGGTGCGGGGCGTCGGTTCGTCCGGCTGCTTGGTCTCGGTAAGCAGCAGATGCAGAATCAGGGCGTCCATCAGCTCCGCGGGCGGAAGCGCCGCGCCCTTGGCCACATCCGCGCGCAGAATCGGACGCACGAGCAAGCGCTCGATGGTCGTGCGCAGGCACTGGTTGACTGCAGAACGCGGAAAGAGAACCGAACCTTCGTCGTCTTTTTCCAGGATCTTGCTCGTGCCCTCGACGGATTCCAGCGTCTCTGCCGAGGGGACGGGGGCCACTTCCCGGCCTTGCCGTCCTGTCGCCAGCCGGTCGACGAATCGGCGTGCCTCGGAGATGAAATCCCGGCTGGTGGCGTACGACTGAACCGGCAGGAAGAGAAATCCGGCCGCCGCAATCAGGGCGCAGGCCGTAAGGGCCAGGCGTGTGATTCGCTGTCGGACCATGACCCGGCTACTCCGGATGGCCACGTCTTTGTCGGCAAAGACAACATCGGTGAAAAGCTCGCGCAGGAAGTAGCTCTTGGGCTTGCTCACCGCCACCGCGGCCGCCCGGGCCGAGACGCCGAAGGCCTCGGCCATCGACTTCATGATCCGNNGTGAAGTAGACCCCGCGCATGATGGGGGCGTCCTGGTAGACGTTCTCGACAAAGACGTCGGTCACCAGATCGGTGAGACTCTGCTTCAGCGTCGCGAGCTGCTGCGGGAACTCGAAGATCGAGAAGCGAGCCTCCACCCGCCGTTCATCGGGCAAGCGCGCCGCGGCCTTCTGCTCGATGACCTCGCACAACTCGTCCAGGTGTTCCCCGAACAACTCGATCCGCTCGTCGGCGGTGGCCAAGAGCGGCTGGGTGAAGCCCCAGATCTGGCCGCGCTCTTTGTCGCGCAGATCGCCGAACATCTCCACAAATCCAGCGATCAGGTCGCACTTGGTGACCAGGAGGTACACCGGCAGCACTAGTTCCAGACGCCCGACCACCTCGTCGATGCGTTCGCGAAGGGACTTGGCCAAGGTCGCGGTCTCTTCTGGTTCGCCCTGCAGATCCGTCACGCTCACGGCGACCAAAATGCCGTTGACCGGCTTCTTGGGTCGCGTCTGGCGAAGCAGGTCGAGAAACGCAAGCCATTCCTCTCGATCATCGTCCTGCGTTGCCCAACGGCCGGCAGTATCCAGGATGACTGCGTCGTTGGTCAGCCACCAGTCGCAGTTGCGTGTCCCGCCCACGCCCCTCACCCGTCCGCCCTTGGCGTGAGGGAAGGGCAGGCCCGAGCTTCGCAGGGCTGTCGTCTTGCCGGACCCTGGCGGCCCGATGATCACATACCAGGGCAAGGCACCGAGAGCGTCGCCGCCCCTATGCGCCAGGCGCGAGGACTTGAGGCTCTGCAGGGCCTTCTGGAATTCGGCCTGCATAGCGGCGATCTCGGCCTGCTGGTCGGGTCGGGCGCTGGCGGCTCCCGCCTGGTCATGGAGGCCCCTTTCCAGCGCCGCGGACGCGCGTCGCGCGGTCAGCATCCGAACCACATCGATGGTGACCAAGCCCAGTGCCACCACGCCGGTCACAGTGATGGCCACCCAGAGCAAAGGCGTGACCCCCCGAAACACGAGAGCCGCCGCCCAAGTCAGCGCGATGAAAACAAGCCCGACGATATATTTGAGCACGGAATGACCCCTACGGCGCTATCTCATCGACGCGGCCAGCGAGGTCGCCGACCTGGTGATCAAATGAAACCCGCAGGCCCACGAAGACCGCGAGGGCTAGGGCAAAGATCCCAAGGGACACCCACAGCAGGACGTTGCGGCTGGCGCTCCGAACCAGTGGCTCGTCGGGCGCCTCGCCCGACGGCGAGAGCTCGGCGGGCACCTCCTGGTTCCGTTCCACCTGACTACGCACGGCCTCAGCCACGCGCATGAGCTGGACGTCCCCACCGGGAAAACCGTACTTGCCTTGAAACCCGAACAAAAGGCAGAGGTGGTAGACACGCAGCACGGCCAGCCGGCTCCCGTCTGACAACAGGGCGTCGAGCCGGACGAAGAAACCCTCGCCCGCCACATTCTCATGAAAGAAATGCATTTGCAGCGTGTGGTTGATCCAGTAACCGCGCAGCGGCTCCGGCCCACGCAGCGCGACCTCGTCCATGAGCGCGACCAGGGCGTAAGCCGTGTCCTGGATGTCCTTCTCGGGAATGCCGGCACGGCGCGCGCGCTCCTTGAAGGCGTCCACGAAGGCGCGCATTTGGCTCTGAACGGTCTCGGGCGAGGCCACCGGCCCATCGAGCGCACGCAGGCGGCCGATGGCGCTTAAGCACTCGCCGGCCAAGTCAAAAACGAGGTCCATCGCGTCCCTTAGGCCTTGGCAGGTATCCCGAAGATCTCGAGCTTGAGCTGCGCCGGATCATAGGGCGGCGGCACGTAGATGGCGAGGACGCGCTCCTCGAGGACGTGGCGCCAGTGGTCGGCCCCGCCGGCGACATCAATGAGGAAGTAGGCCAGGTTGGGCCGCACGGGCACCTCAGGGGGCGGGCGGTGGGTGACTTGCAGGCCGAGCCCGCGCGTGGCGGATCGGAGAAGGAACGGCAATTGGTTGAAAGAGGCGATCTTGGTCCGGCCCGGCAGGTCGCGCGCCAGTTGCTCCTCGGAAATCCCGCGCGCCTGGGCCGCCAAGACAAACTGGGAACAGTTCACGATGCGCTCATCGCTCAGGTTGCCGATGTGCAACCCCTCGCGCACCTCCAGGGGCACGACCACACAGGTCTGGCGCACGCTGGCGCGCAGGAGACTGGTGAGGAGCGCGAACAACTCCTCGAAGGTGGAGCGCAGATCGGTGAAATTGAAGGCTGGGAATGACGATGGATCGGCATCGGACACCAGGGTCGAGAGCTGGCCGGCAATCTGGATGAGGAAGAGGTAGAGCTCGCGTGGGGTCAGCTCGCCTTCTCTGCCGGCATGCACCAGAATCGGAATGGCCGCATTCAAGGCGGAGAGCTGCAGATAGCGGGTGACGTCGCTGGCCCCGAATTCCACCGTCACGGCATCGCGCTGACGGCGCTCATCAGAAAGCTGGCGCTGCTTGGCCGTCATGAGCGCGAGCAAGCGGCGCACGCCGCTCACCAAAAACGATGAGGCCGCGATGGACAGCACCGAGGGGATGAAGGCTTCGCTTGGGATGAGGGCGCCGCTGGCGTTGCGGACGATCTCAGCAATTTTGATAGAGTCGAAATCATCCCGGGCCTCGTCGCCGAACAGCACAGAAACATTGCGCCGGGCGAAAGCGATGGGCAGGTCAGCCGACTCCCCGGTCATGTCGCCCACCGGCTCGGTCACCGCACGAAAGCGCGTGCGCCGAACCCCGATCGCGGGCTCGCTGCCGTCGATGACTTCGGCCGCAACGCTGGGGACCCCGTCCCGCTCCTTGGACACGGCCAGGAAAACCTCGAGGTGCGACTGGGCCGGGGGAAAGTGCGCCCCGATCGGCCTTACCGCAGGAGCCTCGGGATCGCCAGCCTCAAGGGCGACGTAGAGGCCATCAGCCAGAACGCCGACGAAGCGGCTCACCCGCAACTGGTCTGCCCCCAACGCGCCCGCGTCCAACTCCACGGACTGGATGCCCCAAGTTTGGGGCACCACCGCAGCCAGCCGCAGGTCAAGCAGCCGCTCGTGGTACAGGTCCGCCTGCTGCAAATGCTGGGGGGAAACCAGCATGCCTTCGGACCAGACAACCCTATGAGGGACCGTCATCGCTTGCCTGCCTTTACTTGAACTCAACGCGGCTGTCCACCAGCCCAAAACGCAGCCACGTCTTCGCGTTCTCCGCGGGCTCGCCGCCGCCGGGCGCGTGGCAGTATCCGGGATTGGGCGGTGCCAGCTTGGTGACGACGCGCCAAGCCGAACCCGAGGAATGGCGGAACAACCCCACCACACCGAGGAAGAGGACTCCCTCGCGCCGGCTCAGCGACGGATTGGCCGCTTCCCCCGGGTAGAGCGTGATCTCCTTGACCGAGACCAGATCCTCGCCGAGCGCGGCGCGATCATCATCTAGGATTTGTTCCAGGCTGGTCGCCCCCAGCTTGCCGACATCCTTGAGTTGGTAGAACCTCACGGTGGTGGCAAGCGATTCCCCGTTTTCGTCCGGGTTCAGTCGGTCCGAGGCGTGGATACTCACGTAGATGGGCTCCGGCCCTGAACAGGGAGGGCCGGGCGAAGGGGGCGGCAGGAGAGGGAGAGATGGGAGAGAGGGAGGAGGAGGGAGAGGGGGCGCGTGGGCACAGGACGCCAGAGCCGCGAAGGTCCCGGCTAACTGCACAAGGATTAGCCTCTTTCCGAGCATGCGAGAGGAGACAGAGATTGCCAGCACATCGTGCCCAGCGCAATAGGTGTGGTGGAGGCCGCAATCCCGCGACAAGCGCAGTGAAGGCGAGAACCGCCCCGGAAGAACAGGCCTTTCGAAGAACAGGCCTTTCCACGATCAAGCCGCGCACCCAATCGGAGCGATCGGTGGTGGTCGTACACGTGGTCCTGGTCGTTTTCGTGGCCGTGGCCTAGGATCGCTTCATCTCCCAATGGCACGGGATGGTCAGGTTCCACGACACGTGCGTCACCCGCTTCGACCTGAGCTCAGCCAACGGCAACCGGCTTGAAGGAGAGCGGCGGGAAAGTTAGCGATCGATCCGCGAACGTCGGGGCCCGCACAATTCCTGGTGGTCCGCCTCTGGACAGATCGCGGCCCATGCCGAAGTCGGTACGGACCGCGCCCGCCAGGGTTCGTCGCGCGCCATGTTGGCGGATTTGCTGGAGTTGTCAGGGATCGCCCCAGGGACGCGTCCATCGCGTGACGGAGTCCTTCCCGTGCCGCCACTAATTGGCTGGTTTGATCATTCGTTGAACATGATTGGAGGTCGGCTCATGGAAAAGAGGAGTCTAACCCTGTCCGCTCGCCGGTTGTGGTTCGCCGGCACCGCGATGGTGGCGCTGGGGGGCCTAGGATGTTCAAGCAGCTCTAGTCCAACCACGAAAGACGCTGCACCGGACGCCACTGTAAAGAATGACGGTGCCATTGGTGGAACCGGGGGAACGGCTACCGCGACAGGTGGAGCGGGAGGAACCTCCGCTGCCACTGGCGGAGCGGCCGGAACAACGACCGCCGCCGGCGGAGCGGCCGGAACAACGACCGCCGCCGGCGGAGTGGCCGGAACAACGACCGCCACCGGCGGCGCGGGCGGAACCGTTGTCAGGGATGCGGCTGCAGATTCACCGGCGGATGCACCAGCGGACGCACCTGCTGACGCGCGAACCGGGGATGCTCCCGAGGGGGATGCCGTTGAGGGGGACGCATCAACCACTTGCGGTGCCGCTGGCGAGGCTTGCTGCGAGGGTTCGCTTTGCAGCGGGGGAGGTTGCTGTGAGAATGTGGCGGGCGGCAATCGCTGTATCGCGTCTGGCAGTGCTTGCTCTGCTGCACTCGGCGGCGGGATCTGTGAGCAGGGCGCTTGCGCGTCGGATGCGGGAACCTGTGGTGCTGCCGGTGATCCGTGCTGTGGCGCAGGCGGAGTCGGGGGGGGAACCTGTACGGCCGGGAATGTCGTTTGTGCTGCCAGCGATGGAGGATCCTCAAGCTGCGTCGCCTGTGGTGCGTCCGGCCAGCGTTGCTGCGGAACGGGCGGAGCCCCGACCTGCACAGCCGCCGGCACGGCCTGCAGCGGAATCGGCGCTGGGGCTACTTGCACCGCTTGCGGTGGCATTGGTCAACCTTGCTGTGGCACGCTCCCGAACCGCACCTGCACAGCCGCCAACGCGGTCTGCAATGTGAGCGGCGGTGGAGTGGCCACCTGCGAAGCTTGTGGGGCCCCAACCAATGCCTGCTGCCCAGGCAACTCCTGCACCAGCGGCGGTTGCTGCGCCGCCGGAACCTGCACGGGAGCTGGCTCCGCGTGCCCGAACAACAACGGGGTTTGCCAGGCCGGGGCCTGCGTCGGTGACGCCGGATCCTGCGGCGGGGCCGGTGAGCGATGCTGTGCGGGTGGTGGGCGCGGTGGTGGCGCCGCCTTCTGCACCGCGGGCAAGCTGGTCTGCCGTCCAGCGGACGGTGGCGACGTCTGCGAGGCCTGCGGCGGCCGCGCACAACCGTGTTGCTCCGGTGCCACTTGCGACGCTGGGCTGACCTGTACAGGCGGCGGACGCGGAGGTGCCGCGGGCACCTGCGGGTAGGGATGGCCAGGGCGCCGTCACGGGCGCACTTCACTCAAGGCTCCACAACGAATCGTCGCTGCGACCAAGCAAGGCCCGAATCTTTGCCGGGCGGCGGCTCGCGTCTGGAGCAACGGATAGCGCGGATCCGAAGACAGCGACGGATCCGCCGTGGCCGAGCCGGCGAGGCTCTCGGGAAGAACCCGGGTCAGCTCGACCACGGATTCTTGCCCATCCAGTGTTTGCTCAACCGGAGGCAGGCCGTTCGGTCTCGGGGCTACGGGATGGGGACAGAGTTCCCCGGGCAGCCCATTAGGACCTTGGCGGACTTGTAGGTTCCGTTGGTCACTTTCTCGCACCAGGAGCCGAAGATCTGGATGACGTTGTCAGCCGACGAAGTATAGTCCCAGCCGTTGGTATGCGTGGTGTCGCGCGGTGCCCTGAGGCTCTTGTCTCCGTCAAACTCGATGACGATATTGCCGGGATCCGGAGGGGTCTTGCCCAGGCTGAAGGTGCAGCTGGCCACTGATCCCACGATGCTGGAGAGGGCGTTGGTCAAGTCCTGGGGCGACAGGGCGGGAAAGTACTTCCCGGTGCCGCCGGCCACGGCAAAGTTGTCCAGATTACCCGTCGACGGTCCGATGCCGATGACATACGTCTTGATCCCGGCACCGGCAGCGGCGGTGATGGCTGCGACGGTGTTGGCCACCGAAGTGTCGGTGACACTGGCCGATGTCCCAGGGTCGCAATTGGGCTGGCCATCGGTGGCAAGTAGCATGAAGTGCGACCGGCTGTCATTCACCGTATTGAGATAGGCAACGGCAGCGTTGATGGCGGCGGTGGTTGGGGTCTGGTTGCCTGGGCTGGTGCCGGAAATCGCGGCCTGGATCTGAGCCGCGGTGTTTGGCCCCACCGCAACATCTGCTCCTGCGTTCACGGTGCAGGTCTGGCCTCCTGGTGACGTGAAGAACTTCAAGCCCCACTGGACCCCGGCTGGCGAGGCAGCGAGAACCTGATTGACCGACGTCGTCATGGTCGGCCATCGCGCCGTGCAAGCCCCGGTGAACCCGCCGGTGCAGGGGGTGTTGGAAGCGATGTCGTAGCTCATTGATGCCGACCGGTCCAGAACCAGCAAGAGGTCAGCCGGTTGCTGGGTCAGACTGTTGGTCGTGATTCCGCAGTTGCCGCCGTCGACCTCGCTGACGTCCGTGACGGCGCCGCTGGAGCCGGGGTTGGTGCCAGAGCCGTTGGGCGTCAGATTGATTCCGGCGCCGCTGCCGCTGCGCCGGCCCGCATTGGTAAGGCTGCTGCTGCCAGGAATCGGCGTCGGGCCTCCGCAGGCCACGAGGGCGGCGCCCGTTGAGGCGGCCGCTATCCAAAGCCACACCCAGCTAGTCCGGTTCATCATCATCCGCAGCCTGGTCATGGTTACCTCCTTGAAGTTGCCCGGGGTAATCAAGGCGCCCGAAGAGAAACTGACTTGTTCCTGAACCCTGCCATGAGGCCAACTCGCGCGATTGGCTGGCGCAGGACGTGCAGTCACGGCGTACCCCAGATAAGAAGTGTAATCTAGATTTCTTTCCTTAGCACAACAAAAATGAGCTCTGCGATTCCGATCTCGCGCCAGGCCGATCTTCATCTCCCCTGAGCCAGCGCCCCGCATGCGCCGAATCAATCGTGCGATGTCGAGGGCTTAGCTTGGGCTCGGGTGACTATCGGTCCACCGGACGGTGCGTACGGGTACGATGATGTCGGAGGGGATGCCCAGCAAATTGTTCACCAGGGCCATCGCGGCAGTCTTCCTGGCCAGCGAGATCGGGTGACCACCGCAGCGGGTCGGGATGAAGAGGCCATCGTGGCGAACATGGAGGAAGCCCTCTCGCTAGGCGCTGCAAGAAGACCCCGATGGCCGAGGCCAAGGCGTTGCTCGACGAATTGAAGTGGAGGGCGCGCGGCCATGGGAGAAAATCAACCACCGGCGGAACCAGTGGTGTGCACGGCTCCGTTCAATGTCGTCTGCGTTGTTCAAGGGTCATTCAGGACCATGAAAGCAAACAGCGAGTACCCGTTTGGGGTGCCCCTCTGTGTGCCATACATGCGCACATACCGGGCCGTGGTCTTGCTGAAGGCGACGTCGGTCACGGAATACGACCCTCCGATGGTTGTGCTGTATACGTCGGTCCATGTGGTGGAATCGGTCGAAACCTGGATCTTGAATGCCTTGCCGTAGTCTGTGTACCACTTGAGAATAACCCGGTCGACCTCCATTGCGGCGCCCAAGTCCACCATGATCCATTGCGGGTCGCTGGCCGCGCTTTCCCAGCGTGTGGCCGTGTAGTTCTGATAGGTCGTGGCCTTGGCTACGCCCGCCGCGACGTTGGTGCCACTCTCCGAGGAGGCCGTAGCAGTCTTGCCCAGGGCCAGGTCGCGCGATGAACGATCGAAGGCCCTCCAAGCGCCGGCGGACATGTTCAAGTCCCAATCCTGGTAATAATTCGCGGTTGGCATGCCAGCGGTGTTGAAATCATAAGGCAGCCACAGGTAGCCGCCCTGAAACCCTCCCGTTGGTATCCAACGATCGGCGTCCAACATGTAGACGGTCCCTTGCGGTCCCGTAAACGGGAAGACGAAATCACACTGCGTTTCGTATGTCGTGCTCGAGCCGGGCGTGACTAGCATCGTTGCAGCAGACCAAGGCCCGGTCAAGTTGGTTGCCGTGTAGTACCGGGTGGCAGATGGATTAACCCCGTTGGTTTCGGAAACGCCATAGTAGTAAGTGCCGTTGCGTTTGAAAATGTGAGGAGCTTCGCGACTGGCCACGCTCCATAGGTACATTCGAGTATCGAGGCTCAAATAGTCCGCCGACATTCGGTAGATGCCGTGTTGTCGATTGGGACCGGTTTGATCCCAAACGTAAGCCAGGTACGCTTTCCCGTCGTCATCCTCGTACACCGACATGTCCCCAATGTTGGCGCCATCTACGAGAGTCTCGCTTAGCAAGGTGAATGGTCCTTCGGGAGCCGAAGCCGTGGCGAATCCCAGAGAGGCTGCGTCTCCGCCGTACTTCAGAAACATCACGTATTGCTTGGTCGTGTCGTTGTAAAGCACGTCCATCCTGTTGGCACCGGCATCCACGTGAAGCGCAATGCCTTTGTTGGTCCAATGGACGAGATCTGTGGACGCGTAGCAAGTCTGATCGTTCCAAGCCTTCGGGTCCTGCCAGGCAAAGAGGCCATACCAATAGTAGGTGTCGCCGAATTTGCGAAGGCAGCCCGCACGTGTCTCGATCTGGGCGCCGCTTTGGTCATACCAGAAGAAGTCGTTGTGTATGGTTACCCAGCCTGTCGCTGCGGCCCCGCCATCGGCCAGGCTGCCGCCCGTGGCGGTGGTGGTACCGCCGGCAGCGGTCGAGCCGCCACGCACCGTGGTGCCACCAGCAGCAGTCGTGCCGGCAGTGGCAGTTCTCCCGCCAGTGGCCGTGGCACCCCCTGTTCCAGGCGTACCGCCTGTTCCAAGAGTGCCCCCCGCTCCAACGGCGCCACCTGTTCCGACGGTACCACCCGTCCCGACGGCTCCACCGGTTCGTGTATTCCCGTCCGGCAGTCCCGCATCGCGACCGCCTCCGCCTCCCGTAGTGGCGATGCCTCCCGTAGCAGCAACGCCTCCCGTGGCGACCCCGCCAGGGCTTGCGGAGGCGCCTGCGGCGCCGCCGGCAGGCGAGCCACCGGCGCTTCCGCCCGAGGCGGTTTGTCCACCTGCAGCGGTCATGGTGCCGGCCGCGCCGGCGCCGCCAGCTTGAAGGCTTGCGTCGCCGCGGACGGCTGGCGCCTTGCTGCCGCCGCACCCAGTAGCCATGGGCATGCCGACGAATAGCACGAAAACAACAGTATGTGTTCTGGGAACGATGTTCATGGGTTCCCCCGGAAGTGGCGGGCTCGTAGCTGGAAAATGCCGTTGGAGTTTCGTTGACGTTTGGTACGGGCGATTCGGATGGCCCAGTGGGGCAAGCGATGTCAAGAAATAGGGGAACCCTCCCAGTTCACAGCCAGACTCCGCGTGGGCTTGGCGCAAGTCGGACTATGAGGGGCAGGAGTCTGGCGCGCGGGTCCTGTTGCCTAGGGGTCATTCAGAACCATGAAGGTGGTACAAAGCTCAGCCAATAGGGAGAGTGGCGTATCGTTAGCTGTGCGGCTCAGCTGATTCGGACGGTTGAGCAGGCCAAGCGAAACCTTGGGCGGGGAATGGCAGGCATGGGTCATTCCTCATCGTGTTACCGCAGAAAGTCGTGCGGCGGCAGTCAAAGCCTGACTCGGACCTGCATACCTTATCTAACTGCGTTGGGTGGCTATCCGACGACCAGGTACCCGCGCTCAAGCAGCGACAGCATGGCCAGAGCCGTGTCGAGATCGGTCTGGTGGCTCTGGTCCAAGATGGCCCGCACCGTGGCTCCGCCCAGAGCAATTTGAATGACGTCGAGATGGTCGGGCGCCAGATCGCGCAAGCGCGGCCCGAGCGGCGTGGGCACTGAAACCACAGCCTCCAGGGGTGGCAGCTTTGGCGACAGCTCTTTGAACTCGTCAAGCTGGCGCATGCCCTCCATGAGCAACGCCTCGGTGGAATCCTGCAGTTCCTCCATCACCCTGCGCTCGTCAGGCGGTTCCAACTCGAACAAGCCCTGGTTCCACGTCAGCATTCGGAACATAGCCTTGCGCGGGCTGACGTCAAAACTCTCGTCAATGTTGGCGAAGTAGGTCTGGCCCTTGCGCAAGTGGAGGCGGCCTGTGCCCCACTCGGAGCGCACCACGAGCACACCCGACTTGCGGCTGGTGGAAAGCAACTGGAGGAGGTCGGGCAGCGGGATTTCTTCGATGTTGCCCGACATCGACTTGGGCGCCGCCCGCCTGCTGGCGGCAACCTGCATCTTAGAACGCGCTTCGATCTCGGACAACGAAGCCGCTTGCGCCCGCGCCTCACCGCTTGTGGCCACCAATTTGATGATGGACGTTCCGACCAGGATACGATCGCCGTCTTTGAGCTGCATGCTGCGAATCTTCTCGCCGTTCACGAAGGTGCCGTTGGTTGAGCCCAGGTCCTGAATCGACACCAGCCGCCCGTCGGTAGCGATCTTCGCGTGCTTGCGCGAAACCATGTCCTCGACCAGAACCATGTCCAGGTCGGACGAGCGGCCGATCACGATCTCGCGGTTCGGGCGCAGGGGAAACTCCCCCCCTTGATACTTGCCGGAGATGAAGCGTAGGGTCCAAGGCGCACCTTCAGCCTGGGCAGCGCTTGCCTCTTCGCCTGCGGCGTCGCGGGGCCGAAAGGTACTCAAATGCCATGATCTTAGACACTTAGGCGCAAACCGTCAACGCTGCCCCGCGGCGGGCACGCGATTGCGACCCGATGGGCGACGGTCATACGACAATTACGCGGTCCGAATCGGCTCGTTCCTGGGCCCGAGCAGCGACGCGAAACACCAGTCCAGCCCGCGCGTCCTTCGACCGATACTAGTATCGATGCCGCCGAACATCAGACCTCCAGCAGCGAGCGATTCGCCTGGACTGAAGAAGCTGGGCCGCTACGAGTGCACCGAGCAAGTCGGCGGAAGTGGCGGCTTCGAAACCTACCGTGCGCGCGTCAAGGGCGTGACCGGGCTCGATCGCAGCTTTGCTGTGAAGGTGCTCCGGCTCAAACGATCGGAGATCCCAAACGCGGTCAGCGAGCCGTTCTTGCAGGCCGCCAGGCGTAGCGCGGCGCTTGCCGATTCCCACATCGCCAGAGTGGTGGAGGCAGACTCGGCCGACGGGGTGGTCTTTGCTGTCACGCCGTTCATGGATGGCGCGGACCTGGGCCAGTTCCTGCAGTGTGCTCGGGAGTCGGGCGTGCTGGCCACAGGCAAGGGCGAGGTGGCCCGACACTGGTATCGCCTGGTGGCCTATATCGGCGCCGAAATTGCGTGCGGGCTGCAGGCTGCCCACGCGCAAGAGCCGCCCGTCATCCATGGCGCTCTCTGTCCCGGCAACGTGTTTATCACTTCGCGCGGGGCCGTTCGGCTGCTCGACTTCGGCCTGCGTGCTTCGGTCCGTCGCCCCTTCGAACCGCGCCCTCGACGCCTTCTGCCCTACATCGCACCCGAGCTAGCCGCGCCAGCCGCTGACTGCACCAGGGCCGGGGACATGTACGGCCTCGGCGTCTTGCTGTGCGAGCTGTCGAGTGGCGAGCTGCCGCCCCAAGGCCGGCGCGCCTCTGAGCTGCAAGTTGCACTTTCCCTATTGCCCGAAGACTTGGGACTCCTCATCGGCCGTTTGGTATCGGTGAGTCCCGCCGCGCGACCGGAGGCGGCTGACGTGGTTTCGTCCCTGGCAGGCGTCTACGCGGATGCCACCGAGGCCGCGCTGGTCGCCGATCTTCGTTCGCTCATCCAGCGCTCCTCGACGGATGCGCCGGAGGTTGAGCCCGAGGCCATCGTGTCTTTGGCCGGCATGCCCGAAGGCGGCGACGATGCCCCGCCACCGCCCTCCGAGGTGGAACACGACGATGCCTATGGGCTAGAGGGACCGCTGCCCTTTCAAACCAGCGAGTCGGCCAGACCAAAACCGGCCGGCCAGCCCGCGGTCCGATCGGTTTCGCCGCCTGCGCCTCCAGACGAGTTTCTTTCCTCGCGCGAACTGACCGCCGTGGGCGAGCCGGCCTTGATTGATGACCTTGTGGCCAAAAGCCGGTCGTCTGCGCCTGCGACTTCTGCCCGCATCGCAGGGACGCGCCATGGGCCACGGCCCCTTCCGAGTGCTCCTGCAGCCTCGCCCGCCAGCGTTCTTCTCCCTGCGCCCCCCCTGAGCTCGGCCAGCCAAGAGGGAGGGTCGACCATGCGTGGCGTCGGACCGACGGGAACGGCCCTGAATACGCCTCCGGCATGGGTGGCCGCTCCCCCGCAAGACAGCGGCGCGGCTGCCGGGGAATGGGCGCTTGAAACGCCGTCCGGGCCTCCTGCCCTGGTGACGCCGTCAAGCCCGGTACCAGCGAGTCCTTTCTCCGCGCCTCCGCAAGTTTCGTCCAGACGCGAAGAGGAGCCCTCGGTGATGCAGGATCCGGGCGAATTGCTACTCCCGAGCGTGTCGGCATTCGATGCGCCGCCCGCGACCTGGGGCACACGCGCCCTTGCCGCACTCGGCGATCAGGCTGGAATTGGCTCCTCGTTCGGCAGCCAATCAACCGGCGAGGGGCCGTTCGACGAGGTTCAGGCTAGGGCGTCGGAGTCCGACCCGCTGGTCCCCTCCCCGTCGCTCGGGCCACCGGGCGGCCTGGACAGCCGCCTGCGGAGTCCGCGGCCTTTTGCCCTTGATGAAACTGATGAAACGCCCCTAGTCTGGCCTGCGCCGACGAAGGCCTATCCGCTTGAAGTTGGACCTGGTGTGCGCTCGCGGGTCAGCCTGGATGGGACGCTGGCAGCTGACCTTGAGGCCCAAAGCGAGGTTGAGCAGCCTCGAGGCGACGCCTTGCTCGAGGATGAGCTGGTCGATTCCCCAGACGGCGCCCGCCCGACATCCCCCTGGCCCCCCGATGGCACGTCCGGGGCATACGACCGGTTGGGACATGGAACGGGTGGGGTTGATGGCCAGCCGTTGCCCGAGCCTGTCCCTCTTGTGGACGACCCGTCGACGTCGGTAGCCGAAGCCGTGGCCTTCGTGGAAGATGACACCCAATCCGCACCTGAGGCCGAAGCCTACTTGGACGATGGCGGCCAGCCGCTGGATGAGAGCGGTCAGCCCCCGCCCGACTCCGAAATCGCCGCTCTGCCCGAGGCTGCTGCGCCGCAGGTGCCTCGGTCCTTGCCGCCAGCCCCTAAACCACCGTCGGGTGACTTGGCGCGCGGCCTCGCGCCGAGGCGCCCTGCCCAGCTGCAAGCATCAGTCCCCATCTGGGCAAGGTCGCCTGACGAACCGACAGCCAGACCAGGGAAACGGCGATTGGTCTGGACGATCGCGGTCTCGGTGCTGGGCGCCAGCGTGGTGGCGGGTGGACTGGCCGGTTTCCTCGTCGGGTCGCGGGGCAAGCCGTGGAGAGCGATCCCAGGGAACGGGCGGCCGGCTGCCCTGTCAGGGCCACAGGTTGTGCCGCCAATCAAGCGTGTGGTCCCACACGACGTCGAGCCCCAGGCCTCGCCGCCATCAGGCAACGAAGCGGCAGCCAAGACGCCAGAGTCTGGCACCCGTCGCGCGATTCCGGCCGCTCAGGGCGCGCCTTCCGTGGCGAAGAAGCCTGGTGCCGAGAAGCCGTCGGCGCCCACGACGCCAGACAAGAAGATCATCGGCGCCGGAGGCGCGGCGCCAGCAACTTTGGGCCGGGGAGTCCCGGGCGGCGCTGGCCAACTGGTCAGCGTTTCCGTTACCAGCCAGCCAGTCGGCGCCAACGTGTGGATCAATGGCAAAGAACGCGGCCAAACACCTTTGCAGGTCAGGCTCCAGTCCGGCCCCGCGCACGTGGTGCTGGTTCTTGCTGGCCACGCCTCGGCCATCGTTGATGTGACGGCCAGCGAGGGCACGCAGGTATCCAAGGAACTGCTGGCGGTTGCGCCGCCGCTGACCGGCGATGCCCGTTTCCGCGCCGAGTGCAGCACGCAAGGCAAGCTGCCCATCGTGGTTGACGGCAAGGAGACCGGCGTCCTCTGTCCGTTCACCAAGCTGCGCGTGGACCCCGGCGTGCACAGGATCGGGCTCTTTGTGCCTGCCCTGAGCCAGGTGCACGAGAAGGAAGTAACCTTGCACTCCGGCGTGCGCAGCATCGTGTTCGCGGACTGACCACCGGTCTTGCAAAGGCTCTGGTTTTTGTCCAAAGTGCGCCCACTCCTGCGCACAGGAGAATGATCTGGGAAAGGAAGCATCGGCAATGAGCAAGATCGTTCTGCCCAAGAAATTCGTCAGCCAGTACCCGCACAAGTTCGCCAAGGGCAAGCAGATGTACCTCCGGGGCAAGCGCATCCTGCCCAAACCCATCTCGGGCAAGGAAAGCCTGCCCGATCTCATTGACGCCACCTTTCTGGCCTACAACGCCGGCCGCTTGAGCGAGGGTTGCCGCCTGTTTGCCGAAAAGATGCTGGCCAACGACCGGGTCACCGTAGGCATGAGCCTGGCGGGAGCGCTGACCCCGGCGGGTCTGGGCAGCGCCGCCATCATTCCTCTCATCAAGGCGGGCTTCGTGGACTGGATCGTGGCCACCGGCGCCAACCTGTACCACGACATGCACCACGCGATGAACCTGCCGCTCTGGCGGGGGTCGCCCTTTGTACGCGATCCCGAGCTGCGGCGCTTCGGCGTGGTCCGCATCTACGACATCCTGCTGGACTACGACGACGTGCTCATGCGTACCGACGATATCCTACGCCAGATCCTTATCCAGAAGGAATTCCAGAAGGAGATGGGCACGGCCGAGCTGCACCACCTCATCGGCAAGTATTGCGCTGAATTCGAGCGCCAAAGCGGGGTCAAGGATGCGTCCGTGCTGGCCGCCGCATATCGCGCAGGCGTTCCCTGCTTCTGCCCATCGCCTGGCGATTCCACCATTGGCATGAACGTCGCGGGCGTCGAGCTGCGCGGCAACAAGCTGCGCGTGAACCCCAGCATCGATGTGAATGAGACCACCGCCATCGTGCTCGATGCGAAGCTGCGCAAACAGAAGACGGGGGTGCTTCTGGTCGGAGGCGGCTCGCCCAAGAACTTCACTCTGCAGACCGAGCCTCAAATTCAGGAAGTGTTGCGCATCAAGGAGATGGGGCACGACTACTTCCTGCAGTTCACCGACGCGCGACCCGACACCGGCGGACTGTCTGGCGCCACCCCGTCGGAAGCGGTCAGCTGGGGCAAGATCGATCCCAACCAGCTTCCCGACGCCGTGGTCTGCTACACCGACTCCACCATCGCGCTTCCCATGTTGACCCACTACGCCCTGGCACGCTGTGGACAGCGCAAGCTCAAGCGCCTGTACGACCGCCGGCCCGTACTTATGAAGCGGCTGACGGAAGAGTATTTCGCCCACAACAAAGACGCCACGCCAATCAAGTAGCAAGCGCCGCCTCTCGAAAGTTCGCAGCTAGTTGGGCGGTCAGGTTGACGGCGGCGAGGCCGGGGGCCGGAGGGCCGAGGGCCGGGACCGGCCACGGTTCCGGGACCGTCGAGGGCGCGCGCGAAGCGCGCGGGGCGGGCAGGGTTGGGGCGGGTCCCGAAGTCCATGAAAGGGGGGCCGTGGTGTTGGCACGAATCTGTTGGGCCTGGTGTGGGCAGACGCCGCCCTTCGAGGCGGCGGGGAGGATCGCATGCAAGACACCGCCAACTGTTCCACACCGAAACCACGCGCCGGCATCGAGGGCCTCGACGTGTACCGCGTCTCCGTCGAGTTCTATCGCCTTCTTCGCCAGTCCACCCGCGGCCGCCGCGGACACGTCATCGATCAGTCGTACCGCGCCGCCGAGTCGGTCATTCTCAACATCGCCGAGGCATACCCGATGTCCGGCGCCGACCGGGCGCGCAGGTTCCGTATCGCCGGGGGCGAGGCTGCGGAATGCCGCGCCGGTTTGGATTTGCTGGAGATCCGCGCTGAGCTGCGTGGTCCAGTGCAGTCGGAGCTGCGCGCGCTGCTCGACAGGACGCGTGCCATGCTGTGGCGCCTGGGCCGGCCATAGGTGATTGCCATCGACGAACGCCGGCCACATCGCCGACGCTCGGGCGACCAGTGTGGCTATCCCGAGGGCGTAGCGCGACCGCTCGCCACACGGTCACGCTGCTTGCTAGGACCTCATCCTCCGACCGCTCGGTATGCCTGCTCGATCAAAGGCCGCGCAAGCACGAGATCCTGCGGCGACGCTATCGTGACCTCAAGATCACCTGTCCCATAGTGACCGATGTCAGAGACATCGCGCGAGATCCCTTTCGGCATCGTGACCCTTTTCGGATCCAGTTTCAGATACAGGGTGATCTTCTTCTCGCGGACTTCCATGCACGCGATATTCTGCGCTGTCTTGTAGGCGACGTAGAACTTCTTTGGCGCCACCTCAATGGCGGGATCCAGCCCTACGACCACGTCGTGGATCGCGAGAGCCATCTCGCGTATCTCGGGCGGCTTCCCATCAATGTGCTGGTCGAAGGTGTATTCCCCGGTCATCCGACTGAGCGCCGCCTTCCTTCCGGCGGCGACCATGACGGGGTTCTTCCCGCCGATAACGGGCTCAGCTATGGGAGTTTCTGACCTCTGGAGCACTTCCTCCAGATGCATGCAGCCGTTCTCGAAGAGGCGGTAGGCCCAGAGCTCGATGTTCGCCCCCATCACCCGGACCGCGTGCAAGTCGTACTTGCGGTAGTTCGGCGCGATGCAGATCACCCGCACGTCGGACCAATCGACCTCGACCTTCGACCCGAGCGCTCGTTGAACTGCGATCTCGAAGTCCCCCCGATGGTCGTGGATCCAGGACAGATAGAAGAGGCTCTGGTTGATAAGGTCAGACGACTCGACTTTCTTGTATTCGATGATTACCGGGTTTTTGTCCTCGGAAAGCGCCAGGGTATCGATACGACCGGCGTGCTGAGCACCTGTGGGGAACTCAGAGGCTACAAACCGGCAGTTGAAGACGGTCTGCAGGTTGCCTTCGATCAGCCGCTGCATGACCTTCTCCGTCGAGAAATTCGTCTGCGCGACGGGGAAAAGCCTGTCCTTCGTGACCGAAAAAAGCGGCATCTGTTTCGCTCGGGTACCGGAGTGTCCCCAAATGATCTGCCGACAAGCGGCGGGGTGCAAGCCCGGTCCACTTCATCGGGTTAGGCGACTCATCACTCACCGCGCCGCTTCCCATGTCCGAATTGCCGATTCGCCGTTGCTGTGAACCAAGAATCGGTGCCGCTGGACGACCCCAGAACGCGGACGACCCGTCCCTTGCTGAACTGGGCAGCTCCTCTGGGCAGAAGGCTGTTCTTGATTCCGCCCAACTCGCCGAATTCTGATCGGTTCTCGTCAAGGCGAACGTGCTCCGAAAGTTTCGCAAGCGTCTGTCCCACCATCCGGACGAAATCGGACCACCAGTCGACGGAGATCGGTCGCCTGGGCCGAGTCTGTCGGAGTCCCACGCCTACGACGTATAGGCCGGGAAGGTGATCGCCAGCATAGTACTCGCACCTCCCCGTGAAACAGCCAGACCGCAATGCGGTCAGCACGGCCTGCGCCACACTATCTCCGAAAGGCCCTGCGCCAGGGGCAACTTCAAAGACGAGCGCCTTTCCAATCTGATCGCCTGCTAGCGGGACGGTGAGATCAAGTCGATCTCGTAACAGCCGCCGGAGGTGGCGAAGGTCACGGTACATATAGATGCCGAAAATGCGAGTAGTTGAAGGGAATCTTGGTTCCAGCTCGACCAAGCAAGACCAGCGTGTCAACGGATCTGTCTATTCCGTGGCAGTAGCCGAGCTCGTACGATACGCTCTGCGACTCGCCGGTCGTGTCGACGACAACCAA
Source organism: Myxococcales bacterium (assembly GCA_003158395.1). GTDB lineage: Bacteria > Myxococcota_A > Polyangia > Fen-1088 > Fen-1088 > Fen-1137. Next base: position 26,441 of record PMIX01000148.1, read on the forward strand.
GTCAGCGGTACGCAAACGATCAAGCACCTCACGAACCACCTCCCCCGACGATCCTATCTGGTCGGCGCGGGTCACATCGAAGCCGGCTTCCTCAAGCACCTCAGACATGGCCAGGTACCGTGGATCATTCCAGGCGTCCTTCTCGAATTTCATGGCGACGAAAGCACTGAGCGCTCTGGTGGAAGCGAGACCCTTCGTTTTCATGCAAGTCGCCTAAGTCGTATTCTGCGACTCTAGCCGAATTGCTTCGGTCAGCCTAGCTGCCCCAAGAGGACAGCCAGAGCCATCGCAACTCCGGGCGGTTGGGCGTTTCCGGCCGCCGGTCCCGCGGGTCGCCACACCGGTCGCCCGAGCGTCGGCGATGTGGCCGGCGTTCGTCGACGGCAATCACCTATGGCCGGCCCAGGCGCCACAGCATGGCACGCGTTCTGTCGAGCAGCGCGCGCAGCTCCGACTGCACTGGACCGCGCAGCTCACCGCGGATTTCCAACAAATCCAGGCCGGCGTGGCATTCCGCAGCCTCGCCCCCGGCGATACGGAACCTGCGCGCCCGGTCGGCGCCAGACATCGGGTATGCCTCGGCGATGTTGAGAATGACCGACTCGGCGGCGCGGTACGACTGATCGATGACGTGCCCGCGGCGGCCGCGGGTGGACTGGCGAAGAAGGCGATAGAACTCGACGGAGACGCGGTACACGTCGAGGCCCTCGATGCCGGCGCGTGGTTTCGGTGTGGAACAGTTGGCGGTGTCTTGCATGCGATCCTCCCGCCGCCTCGAAGGGCGGCGTACGCCCCCAATGGCCCAAGATTCGTGCCAACACCGCGGCCCCCCTTTCAGGGACTTCGGGACCCGCCCCAACCCTGCCCGCCCCGCGCGCTTCGCGCGCGCCCTCGCCGGCTGCGGAACCCTGGCCGGTCCCGGCCCTCGGCCCTCCGGCCCCCGGCCTCGCCGCCGTCAGACCGATCCCTGAACCAGCTATGAGCTTTCGAGAGGCGGTGCTGGGTTTCTTGCGCCACAGAGCGTGGCCTCTTAAAGATATAGGGGCGCCATGCACACGCT
>PMIX01000178.1:0-3158 GCA_003158395.1 Myxococcales bacterium
CCGGTCTCCATCAACTGGAATTCCGGGGTCAGGATCCCGTGCTGGCGCAACACCTTCTTGGACAGGGCTTTGTCGAGCGCGATGGACAGCGTGGCCGCGTCCGATCCGGTGTAGGGGATGCCCATCAGCTCGCACAGGGCGGGCACCGCGGCCTCGCGGTTGCGGCCCTCGACTCCCTCGGCGATGTTGAAGACCAGATCCACCGGCGAGTCCGTGAGCTGGCGGGGCAACTCGGCGGTGGCCTCGATGGGCAGCACCACGTGGCCGTAGCTCTCGAGCGCCTGGCGGATGGCCTCGATGGTTTCGGGGGCGTCGTACTCGGCCTCGGCGTCATCGCCGCCCTTGGAGTCGACGCGCTTCATGTTGTGGGTGAACCCGATGCGCAGCGGCTCGGGAGCCCGCCGGCGGCGACCAACCTGCGGGACGGTTAGTCCCTGCCGTCGCGCTGCACTGGCCACCACCGCGCCCAGCGCCGCCTGATAGTCGAGCCCCTCGCGCGCCGCCGCGGCGAAGGTGCTGGAGCCCCGCTCCAGCGAGGGCAGAGCATTGACTTCTAGCAAGTAGATGCGGCCGTCGTCGCCCAACCGAAAATCGATCCGGCCCAAGTCCCGCACGCCCAGGGTGCGCACGGCCTGCTTGGAGATGGCCCGCAGACGGGCCACCACGTCGCGCTGCAGGTCGGGGGGACAGCGCACAGCCACCCGGCTGGCCTCGGCGGACTTGAGCCGGTAATCATAGATATTGAAGCGGCTGCGGGCCGCCGGGTCGATGAGGTAGTCGACCGGAAGCAGCACGCCTTCGTCACCCGCGCCCTCCAGAAAGGGGACCGTGACGTCGGTGCCAGGAACGAACTCCTCGACGATCAGGCCGGCGGGATAGCGGCGCAGGGCCCGCGGCAACATTTCGGTCAAAGCGCGCGGATCGCGGGCCACGGCCTCGTCCCCGATGCCCTTCGAGGACCCCTCATAGTTGGGTTTTACCAGAACCGGGTAGGCCAGGCCCAGGATGCCGATGTCACGACCGCGTTGCACATCGTCCGGCACCACCAGACGGGCCCGCGGCGTGTCGATGCCCTGAGCCCCCAGGACGAGCTTGGTCATCCACTTGTCCAGGGTGACTGTCATCACGTAGGCATCTGAGCCGGTGTAGGGGAAGCCCAGCTCTTCAAACAATGCCGGGTAGAACGCCTCGCGCGTGCGGCCGCGACGGCCCTCGGCGGTGTTGAAGATGAGGTCGGGCCCGTACGACTCCAGCCGCGCCGCCAGGTGTGAGGCCGGACCGGTGACCTCGATCTTCTCAACTTCATGCCCACCGGCGCGCAGGCCGTCGGCAATGGCGTCGACGGTTTCTGCCGTGTCGAATTCGGCTTCGTCCTCGCTATCCGTGAGACGAAGGTTGTGGGTAAATGCGATCTTCACGTCGTCGTCGCCACCCGCTGTCGATCGGATGTCTTGGGGCGAGAGTAGAGCAAAGTCGACCGGCGTTCGTCAACAGACACGAGCTGGGCTTGTCGAGAAACTCAGGGCCAGCGCAGGTCGGCCAGCGTGCGCGTGACGGGTAGCGTGGGCGGTAGCGACCAGTGTGGTGCGGTTTGCGTGAGCGGCTTGGGTGAACGTGTGCGGCCTGCGGCACGCGATCAGTCTTCCGCGTACCGCCCACGAACTCGCTCACCCTCACGCTCTCGCCCACGCGACCCGCGAGCCGCGAGCCGGCCCTTCGGGCGGCCCGGAGGCTCTCGCTACCCCAGAAGAATTCCGCCCCGGCTGCGAAGCGCACCCGCCACCTTCTCCGCCAAGGCCTTGAAGTCTTCGCTCGGTCGCGCCAGATAGCCGTCCACGCCCAACTCGAACGCCTCCTTGACCGTTTCATACGAAGGATACGCGGTGTAGAGCACGGAAGCGCAGTGGGGCAGCAAGCGCTGCGCTTGCTCGATAACGCGGAGGCCAGACATACCGGGGAGATTCCGATCGGCCAGCACCACGTCGTAGTGTTGCTCCTGAATCAGGGCCAACGCCTCGTCGCCGTTGGCCGCCGCCGTCACGTTGCACGTCCGGCCCAGAAACTCAGTAATGAGCTGGCGCCGTGGGCCTTCCGCCTCCACCACCAGCACGCGGCCCTTCTCGCCCCGGCGGGCCTTGTCGACCCGCGAGCTGGCCTGCGCGCGCGAGAGCTGCTCATCGCGACGGGAAAGCGCGCGGCGGATCCGGAAACGCAATTCTTCCACGTCGCGGATCGGTTTCTCGATGTAGTCCTGCGCCCCGATGTCCAGGGCTTCCACCGCTGAATCATAGGATGAATATCCGGTAATCATCACAACGGCAGGCTGGGGATCCAGGGTGCGCGCCACGCGCAGGACCTCCAGACCCGACGCACCAGGCAGGTTCTTGTCCGTGAGGACCAGGTCGAAACGCCGCCTTTGCATCAGATCGATGGCTTCTTCGGCCGATGCTGCCGTGGTCACGCGATAGCCGCCCCGACGCAAGATCTCGCGCAGCACGGTCAGCACCACGACCTCATCGTCGACCACCAGGACTTCGTGGGCTGAGGGGACTACCGCGCCGCCCTCTGCAACGGCGGCGTCGGCTATCAGCCTCGCGTCCACGTCCTGCGGTGCCGCGGGGGTCGTGCCCGCGCGCTCCGCCTGGTCCATAACCCCGAAACGTGCCAGCGTCTCTACCAACTGGCGGCCCATCACCTCAGCACGACGGCGGCTCGCGGTGCTGGCCACAACTCGACCGACCTCCCCCATCCACCCGCGGCCAAGATAGGCGCGCACGCCGCCATAGACCGCTGCTCCCAGCCGTTCGGATGTTGGGGTTGCATCAACGACCACGACCGCGGCGCCCGCGGCACGGCTTCGGGCTTCGCGCAGGCGTGTGTCCATCCGATCTTCTGCCGCGGCCCCGACGACCACCACGTCCGGTGAGGTCGAAACCAACCCGCCTCCAACGAGCTTGGCCAGCTCCGCGTCACCCATGACCATGACCGACGGCTGACGCTTGCGCTCGCCCAGTGCTGCCGCCAGCGCGTTGGCCAGAGCCGGCTCGTTCGCCTCCAGCGCGGAGAGATGGCTGTTGATGGCGTTCCCCAGCAGCAGTTCGCGCGTGCGGCCCCGCCGGCACGAGGCCAGCCAGCGTAGATGGGCGCGAAGAAGCGCG
>PMIX01000178.1:3263-8480 GCA_003158395.1 Myxococcales bacterium
CGTTCCTGGGCCATTCGAGCGGCGCCGCGCAGCGAAGCAAAGAGTCCTGCTGAGCCTGGGCCCGGCATGGTCGAGTCCATTGTACGTCAGGCGGGGACAAAGTCGTCATGGAGATTGCAGTTCCAGGATGGTGGCACCAATCTTGTAAGTTGCGGGTATGCTACTGACCAGTTTAAGGAGAGTGTCATGGAACCCACCGGCCCAAATCGGATGTTGAGGCGAGTTTCCGTCATCGCGACCACGATGCTCGCCGTGCTTGGCGTTCACACTGCGGCCCTCGCGCAACAGGGCGGGGCGCCTGGTGCGCCACCCACGGCGGCGGCCGAAGCGGCTTCGCCAGCCACCCCGGCCCCGCCACCGGCGCCCGCGGCCGAGGCTGCGCCCGCGCCACCACCTAGCTACGGCCCACCACCCGGCTACGGCCCACCACCCGGCTACGGCCCGCCACCAGGCTACGGCCCGCCACCAGGCTACGGCTATCGGTACCACTACGGATACCACCCCAACTACTATCCGCCAGCGGCTCCCCCGTACGCGAGCCCGATGCGATCGACCTACCGTCCCTTCATGCTCGGCTTCGGGCTGGGCATTAGCAGCCTTTCGCTCAGCGCCACGGATGTCACGGCCCACGAGGCGGGCCTCTCGTACGCGCTTCATCTTGGCTTCGGAATCACGCCGCGCTGGATGGTGCTGCTGGCCATCGATGGGGCCTGGGCCCAGTTCTCCGGTTCTGGTTTCAATGGCAAGACAAGCTTCGCGCAGACGACGTATACGGCCGGGGCGCAGTTCTTCATGATGCCCTGGCTCTACTCACGGCTTGGCGTGGGCATGGGTTGCATCGATTGGAGCGACGACTACCGCGACGGGTCGGACTGCAGAGGCATAGCTGGCGCCGCCGGAATCGGAGCCGAGTTCCTGCAAACCCACAGCACGTCGCTCGCTGCTGAACTGGCAGCCACTCTTGCGGAATACCCCGAGTCAGCGACGGCTAACGATCGCAACGATGTGTGGTACAGCATCGGCGTTAACCTGATGCTCAACCTCTTCTAGTCTGACTTCGCTTGAACGCAAGTCATCGAAACAAGAACCAGCGCCCGCTGCTCTGTCCGCTGGGGTTCCTTATGCTCGGGGTGGCTGGGTGCGCGGCCCACTTACCGCCGCCTCCGGGTTGCGGATCCGATAACGACTGCAAGCTGGCGCGCGTCTGCGAAGCCGGCCAATGCGTCTGGCCCAAGGAGCTGGTCTCAGTTTCCTGCGCGGCGCCCCCAGCCGCGGTGAGCGTGGCCCCTCTTCCTGTGGGGCCGCCCGCGCAGGCCATGTTCCGCTTCGATCCCCAGCATCGGGGCCGCTCAACCTGCCGGCTGCCAACCCAGCGGCCGGAAATCCATTGGACCTTTGAGACAGCCGGGCCCATCACGTCGTCGCCCGCGCTGTCATCCGACGGCTTGGTCTTGTTCGGCAGTCACGATGGCCGACTGCACGCCATCGATCGGCAAGGCAAGCTGCGCTGGTCACTTGTCACGGGCGACCTAATCTTCAGCTCACCAGCTATCTCGCTTTCCGGGGCGGTCTACGTTGGGTCCGACGACGACTTCTTGTATGCGCTCGACGCCAAGAACGGCAGGTCGCTGTGGAAGATGCGCGCGGGAAGCTGCGCCCAGACGCTGGGGGTGGGTCCCGACGCCAGCCGTTGCGACGTGGATGGCGGCCCCACCATCGGGCTCGACGGAACCATTTACTTCGGCGGTGACGCGGTCTATGCCGTGAACCCCAACGGCGACCTGCGCTGGCGCTTCGCCACCGGAGGGCATGTCTCCACCGCGCCCGCGGTGATGCCCGACGGAACCGTGGTCGCGGGGAGCATGGACAACAACGTCTATGCCATCAACAAGGACGGGACCAAGCGGTGGGACTTCCGCGCGCGCGGCGACGTGGAGTCCAGCCCTGCCATCGAGGAAGACGGAACCATCTACTTCGGATCCGACGACAACAAGCTCTACGCCATAAGTCCCTTCGGCCAGATCGTGTGGGCCTTTTCCACCGGCGACGACATTCGGGCGGCTCCGACTATCGGCCGCGACGGGACGGTGTACGTGGGCTCGTTCGACAGCCTGCTCTATGCGATTCATCGCGACGGCACGCCGGCCTGGACGTTCCGCACCGGTGATCGGATTCTTTCGTCCGCCCTGGTCGACGCGGCCGGCGCCATCCTGTTCGGGTCCCAGGACGATCGCCTGTACTGTCTTGAGCCCGACGGAAGGCTGCGCTGGTCGGTGGAGTTGGGCGGCGACGTGGACAGCTCGCCGATCCTGGCTCCTGACGGCACCATCTATGTGGGCACCGACGACAAGAAGCTGTATGCCCTGCATACGCCGTAGTGGCTAGCTCGAACTCCAGCCATCGGCGTCGGGCGCGTGTATGCTGGCCTGACAAAATGAGTACAGAGAACCAGAGGCCCACACTTCGCCTAGTCACGGGGCGAATCAAGGTGCATCCGGACGGCTACGGGTTTGTCGTGCCTGAGGACGGGTCAGAGGACGTGCACGTCAACCGGCGCAGCCGCGACACGGCTATGGATAGCGATCGGGTGGAGGTCGAGTGGTGGGTGGGCGCGCGCGGGCTAGAGGGACGGGTCACCCGCGTGCTCGAGCGCGGACGGGGCAAGATCACGGGACAGATCGTGGCAGCGGGCGCCACCCTCCGCTTCCAGCCCGACGATCCGCGCATTACCGAGCCGGTGGTTCTGCGCGGTGGGGGCGCGCCGCCACGGCCGGGCATGGCCGTGCTAGCCGAGATTGCAGCCTACCCCACCCAGGCAAACGCCCCGCTGGAAGTGACGCTGCTCAAGGTGCTGGGACGACCCGAGGATCCGCTCACCGAGGTTGAAAAGATCCTGGCCTGCGGTGATATCGCGGACGAATTTTCTGCCGAAGTGGCGCAAGCCGCGGACCAGATGCCGGGCAAGGTGGAGGACGCGGACCGGCGCGATCGCGCAGACCTGCGTGACATACCGTTCATGACGATTGACCCGGAGACGGCGCGCGACTTCGACGATGCCGTGGCTCTGCAGTCGCTACCCGGCGGCATCCATCGCCTCTGGGTCGCGGTGGCCGACGTCTCGCACTACCTGCGCGAGAACACGGCGCTTGACCGAGAGGCCCGAGACCGCGGCTGCAGCCTCTACCTCCCCAATCGCGCGATCCCCATGCTGCCCGAGGCGCTGTCCGCCAATATCTGTTCGCTCTTGCCCGGGCACGACCGCCTCGCGATGGTGGTGCGCATCGATTTCGATAGCAATCTCGCCGTGCGAGACCAGGACTTCTGCGCGGCCGTGATCCATTCGTGCGCGCGCTTGGACTATCCAGGGGTGGCCGCTGCCCTGGCCGGCAAGATTCAGGGCAAGCACAAGAAGTATGAGCCGCTCTTGCCCGCTTTGCGCGGGCTGGATGCGCTGGCGCGCAAGTTGCGGGCGCGGCGCCAACAGCACGGGGCCCTGGACTTGGATCTGCCCCAAGTGGTGGTGGAACTGGACCGCGACGATCCCGGCCTGGTGCGCGACATCCGACGCGCGCGGCGCGATCCGGGCGAGCGCCACGCCTACGCCATGATCGAGGAGTTCATGCTGGCTGCCAACCTGGCGGTGGGCGAGAGCTTTCAAGAGCGGGGCGAGCCCACCCTGTGGCGGGTCCATCCCGCCCCCGACGTTGAGAAGATGCACAACTTCTCGGCCATGGCCGAGCGTTACGGCATTCTCGTCGATGAGGAGCAAGCGCGCACACCGTCGGGTCTGGCTGCCGTGCTGAAGCAGCTGCAGGGCCACCCAGCGGAGAAAGCGCTCTCCTTCCAGCTCCTGCGCTCGCTCAAGCAGGCCACCTATGACGGGACCAATGGGGGCCACTTCGGCCTCGCCGCGCCGGCCTACTTGCATTTCACCTCGCCGATCCGCCGGTATCCCGACGTGGTGGTGCACCGGTTGCTCAAGCGACGGCTGGCCAGCCTAGGCAAGCCGGCCGGGGGATTCTCGCCACTCGAGAGAGGACCCGCCCTTTCGCCCGAAGAACTGCACCGGATCGCCAGCGAGGCTTCGTTTGCCGAGCGCAAGGCCATGGAAGTGGAACGTGAGGTGGTCGACCTCTACCGTTCCTTCTTCATGCGCGACCGCGTGGGAGACGTACTCGACGGCACCATCTCAGGGGTGGCTAGTTTTGGCGTGTTTGTGGCGGCCGACCAGCCTTTTGTCGAGGGGCTGGTGCGGACCGAGCACCTTCTCCCCGACGATTTCTACGACTTCGACGAGGTGGCCTGTCGCCTGGTGGGCCGGCGATCCGGCCGTAGCTTCTCTCTCGGCGATCCGGTCAAGGTCGAGGTCCTGTCGGCCAGTGTGGCGCGCCGGCAGGTGGACCTGCGCCTGCACGGAGATCGGGCGCAGCCGCGACATGAGCACCGAGGGGAAGGCGAGCGTCGAGCAAAAACCCGACATCCGCAAGGAAAGCGTCCCGCCAAGGTGACGCCACGGCGGCGGCCGGGCTCGGCCGGCAAGAGGCGACGTTAGTCCGTGGTCGGCTGGAGCCGCCCGCCCCCCGATGTCCCGGCGGCCGCGATCATCGAATCCTGGTTGCCGCGCGCTTTTGCAGCAGCGCCTCGCCGTCCGCCCCCTGACAGCCCGTCGGTGCGCGTGACCCTCTTCGGACAGGGCGGCGGCACCTGGGACCTTTGCGTCACCGAGGAAGCGTTGATCGCACGACATCGCGATCCGCGTTCGGGGCATGGTCTGCCCAGCCACGACGACGATCCAGACATCTGGCTCCGGCAGAGCGTGGCGGATTTCTTGGCCCTGTTTCGCGACGACCCCGACCTTCCCGCTCTCTTGCCTCCGGATGCGGGCGTGGTGGATCTGCTGTGCGTCGATGAAGGAAGAGTCGGCTTGCTGGGGCAAATCGACGGCCGCATCGGTGTCGAGATCCAGGGACGCCGCCGGCGGCGCTGGGCCCTTGACGCGGCGTTTGGCCCGACGGGGATGCGCGCCGGCCGTCCGCGCTCCACCGTACGTGTGGACAGCCGCACCTGCGAAGAGTTGTCGAGCGGCACGCTCGCCCCCTTGCAGGCGCTGCTCGCGGGGCGACTGCAAGTCGAGGGTGACCGAGCCCTGGTGATGCAGATGGCGATGCTGGTGGGCTCGGTTCGCAGGGATCACGCCTTCTAGATGTTCCGGCCGGG
>PMIX01000019.1 GCA_003158395.1 Myxococcales bacterium
TCTGCGCTTTGCGGCTGCGGAGCCAGATGCTTCCTCACTGGCAAGGCTTGAAGAAGTCATCGAGCGCAGTCTCGATAAAGAGGAGAGTCGGACATGACACCCCAATTGTCACCCAAGAGTCGTCGGCTGGGCATAGGCATTGCCCTGCTGACTGCAATCGTCGCGCTTGCCCTGGCCGGCATTGCGCGTGCCGACACCGGCAACACAACCTTCGACGAGGCCAACCGTCTCTTTTCCGAAGGCCGCTACGCCGATGCGGCGGTTGCCTACGAGACGCTTGCGCGCAAGCACGGTTGGTCGGCGCCGCTCCTGTACGATCTCGGCAACGCCTATGCGCAGGAAGGAAACGTCGGGCGATCGGTCTTGAACTACGAACGCGCTCACGTGCTGGCGCCGCGCGATCCCGACATCGTGGCCAACCTGGCCCATGTTCGGGCGACGGCTGGTCTGCCGATTCCCGTCCGGCCTTGGTACCAGAGCCTTGCGCAGCTCTTCACACCGACGACCTGGACCCTGTTTGCCGTCTTAACTTTGTGGCTCGCGGGTGCCGGGCTTGTAGCAACGCGAAGGTGGCGATCGCGCCGGCTGGCCTACGCAATGGCTCTCGCTGCGCTGGTTGGCGTGATGAGCGTGGCCGCCATGGTGGTTCTCGATCGGGACTTGAATCACGCGGTGGTGGTCGAGTCGAAGAGCGCGCCGGTGCGAGTGTCGCCCTTTGATACGGCAGCCAGCGAAACCACGGTGAGCGAGGGGCAGGATGTGTCCATCATCGGGCACCACGGAGACTTCCTGCGCGTGCGCGATGGCCAGGGACGCACGGGCTGGGTACAATCCACGGCGGTGCAGCCTGTCGTTCCGCGGCAATCCTGACCGTTGCTCGACGGTTGCGCCGCGCTCACTATGCGACTTCTCCTGATCGAGGACGACGAAAAGATCGGTGGCTTCATCGCCCAGGGCTTGCGCCAAGAGGGGCATGTCGTCGACTGGAGCCGCAATGGCGAAGAAGGCTTGGGCCTCGCCCTGGATGCCAAGTTGGACGCGGCAATCATCGACCTCATGCTGCCGGGCCGCGACGGGTTGAGTGTGATACGTGAATTGCGCGAGCGCAGACAGAAGGTGCCGGTCATCATCCTGAGCGCAAAGAGCGATGTGGAGGACCGGGTGAAGGGACTTTCGGTCGGCGCGGACGACTACCTCACCAAGCCCTTCTCATTTGCCGAGCTTCTCGCGCGCCTGCACGCGCTGGTGCGCCGGTCGAGCGGTTCAGGCGAAGTCGCACGGCAACTTTCCTTTGAGGATCTCACCCTCGATCTGGAGTCACGGCGCGTGACCCGAGCCGGTCAATCGATCGAGCTGCAGGCCCGAGAGTTCGGGCTGCTGGTCTATCTGCTGCGAAACCCCGGCCGGGTTCTGTCCAAGACCATGATCCTCGAGCACGTCTGGAACTACTCGTTCGATCCGCAGACCAACGTGGTCGACGTGTTGGTCAGCCGGCTGCGCCGCAAGATTGATCGTGACTTTCCGGCCAAGCTCATCCATACCCTGCGAGGGGTGGGATATGTCCTTCGCAAGGAATAGCCGCTTGCGCTCGCTCGGCTTCAGGCTGACGGCGTGGTACTTCCTGGTTTTCCTCGCCAGCACGCTGCTTCTGGCCACCGCAGCAGAATTCCGAATCCGCTCGTCGATTCGGGAAAGAATCGTCGATACCGTCACGAGCAACCTGACCCTGCACAGGCAGACGTTCGAGGAGCAAGGCATCGAGGGCCTGAAGAAGCTGACCGAGGTGACCGAGAACACGCACCGGTTGCCGTACGTTCGCGTGGTCGATCACACCAACGTCACGCTCTTCCAGAGCTCGAATGGCGAACTGTCCTTCGCAGCCACCACGATTGCCGTGACGGCCTCGTCCCAGCGTGTGCGGCCGGTCCGAGCCCAGAATGACGGCTCGCTGTGGAACTTGGGTACAATGCCGCTCTCCGAGGGCCGTTGGCTGCAGCTGGCCATCAGCGACGAGCAGACACAGGAGGTTGTCGGCCATCTGCGGGCCGGGTTGGTCGCGGTGTGGATTGGAGCCGTCGCATTGGGACTGCTCGGCGGCTTCTTCTTCACTCGCCGCGCGTTGCGTCCGGTGCAGCGCCTGGCAAACACCGCGCGGAAAGTGATCGAATCCGGTGACCTCGCACTGCGCGTTCCCGAGCGGGGAACGCGCGACGAGCTCGACGAGCTGTCGCACCTGTTCAACGGGGTGCTGGCGCGCAATCAGACGCTGGTACGAGGGATGCGTGAAGCGCTCGACAACGTCGCTCACGATCTGCGCACGCCGCTCACGCGCCTGCGCACGGGCGCCGAAGTGGCCCTGCGCGATGCTGGCGATCCGCAACGGATTCGGGACGCCTTGGCCGACGCCATCGAGGACTCCGAGCGTGTGTTGCAGATGCTCAACACCCTGATGGACATCTCGCAGGCCGAGACCGGGGTGATGAAGCTCGATCGCACGCAAGTCGATCTAAGCGAGCTGGCGCGGGAGGCGATCGACCTCTATCAGCACGTGGCGGAGGAGCGCGGCGTTCGACTGCTGACCCATCTTGCGGCGGGAGTGAACGTGAACGGCGACCATAATCGGCTCAATCAAGTGGTCGCCAATCTCGTGGACAACGCGATCAAGTACACCCCCACCGGCGGGCAAGTCGAACTCACGACTTCGCGCGAGGATCCCTGGGCTTCCCTCATGGTGAAGGACAGCGGCATGGGAATCTCGGCTCAGGATCTGCCGCGCGTCTGGGAGCGCCTGTACCGCGCGGATCAAAGTCGGAGCGAGCGGGGCCTGGGCCTCGGGCTCAGCTTCGTCAAGGCGATCGTGGAAGCGCACGGTGGACGGGCCGAGGTGCAAAGCGAGCTGGGCGCGGGTTCGACCTTCATTGTTCGACTACCTATGGGTTGAGGCGCGAAATCTGCCTTTTCTGCCACAGATTCCAGAGCAGATATGCGACCACCGCGACGTTCAGAGCGAACAGAACCAATCGTGTGGCGGTAGCCTTGCGCGCGGCTTCGTATATCTCCACCGGAATGTAGATCCCGCCGCTGATCGCGCCCAGCCATTTGGCCCAGTTTCGATCCTTCCACAGTCCCACGGCCTCCAGGAAGCGAAGCCCCGAGTAGACCAAGGCGCCGACTGCCACCGCCCACAACTGCACGCCATCGAACCTGGACGCAACCATGAGAAAAACCCTCGGGTAGCGTGCCGAAGGATTCAGATGCAAATGCCTCACGACGTCTTCGGCAAGCTGCTGCAAGTCGCGATGAATGAAGCCGAGCAATCCCAGACCCACCGCCAGCACGAGAATTCCCTTTGCTCCCTCGCAAACCGCCACCGCGCGCAACCCTGGTTGAACTTGCATGGGCTTGGCGTCAGACGGCGGCCGCCAGCGCCGATGTGCCTGAAACTGCCACTGCGACGGCGATGACGATCGAGATTGCCGTTTTCATGTTGGATCCTTCCTAGGGTTGGATGCTGCTGCCCCCACATTGTGCTGCAAGCGATGTGCCGACCATGAGGGACGCAGATGCATTTGGAGCGATTCCTGCCCTCGAAGCATCTCACAACGGGACTCTTCAAGAACGGAGGCAGATCATGAAAACAAAACTGAGAATCGTGGGGATCGCATCGGTGCTGCTGGCTGGTATGTCCGCCAGTGCGTGGGCACAAGGACACGGGGCGATGAGCGGCAACCCGGACGCGCACTTTGCACAACTGAAGCTCTCACCGGAGCAAAAGCAGAAGGTAGCGACGTTCCGCGAGGCGGCAATGAAGCAGGCCGAGCCCATGCGCAAGGAAATGCAAGCCAAAGCAGCCGAGATGAAGCAGCTCTGGCTGACCGACAAGCCCGACAAGAACGCCATCGAACGCAAGCAGTCTGAGATGGAAGCCATCGGGCACAAACTCCGGGGCATCTGGACCGATTTCCACCTGCAGCTCCACGCCGTGCTGACGCCCGAGCAGAGGGCCAAGTGGGCCGAGCACGTTGGCAAGGGGCCGGGCATGATGGGTGGTGGCGGCATGGGGAACGGCGGGATGCATGGCGGGGGCATGGCCGGGGGCATGGGCGGCATGGGCGGCGGCTGTCCCTGCGGAGATCCCGACTTCCCCTAAGGCTGGCCGTAATCCTCGCTCGTGCAACAACCTAATCCTGCGACACACGCAGGAGGGCATGGTCGTAGACGTAGAAGCGGCCATGGCCGGACATGCTCGCTCGGCGGACGAGGCGCCCGGCGGCAACACCTTGAGAGAAGAAACATCAAAGTCCTAATGGAAGCGAGCGTAGATAGGGTGGGTGCGTACACGTGCCCGATGCACCCCGAGGTGCGGTCGGATCGGCCGGGGTCCTGCCCCAAGTGCGGAATGGCTCTCGAACCCGTGCTTCCAGGTGCGGCGGCCAAGACCGAGTGGATGTGCCCGATGCACCCGGAGGTCGTCCGCGATGCGCCGGGAAGCTGTCCGGTCTGCGGAATGGCTCTCGATCCCCGCGTCGGGGCCGCGGCTGAGGAGGAGAATCACGATCTCCGCGATATGAAGCGGCGGTTGTGGTTTGCAGCCGCTGTGACGGTTCCCCTGGTTCTTCTCGCGATGGGCGACCTTCTCCCCGGGCATCCGATCTCGCACCTGCTCTCGCTGCGGGTCCGGACGATGCTCGAATTGATCCTCGCGACGCCCGTCTGCACCTGGGCGGCCTCGCCGTTCTTTGTGCGCGCCATCCAGTCTGTGAGGCTCAAGAGCCTCAATATGTTCACTCTGATCGGGCTCGGCGTGTTCGTCGCGTACGTGTACAGCCTCACCGCCGCGCTCGTACCAGGCATTTTCCCTGCCGCATTCCGTGGCGAGGGCGGCCAGGTCGCTGTCTACTTCGAGGCGGCTGGCGTCATTGTCACGCTTATCCTGCTCGGGCAGGTGCTCGAACTACGGGCTCGCAGCGCCACCAGCACTGCGATCAAGAAGCTGCTCGGACTCGCACCAAAGACAGCGCGGCGGATCAGGCAGGACGACGTCGAAGAGGATGTCCCGCTCGACGTCGTAGCGGTCGGCGACCGGCTGCGGGTGCGCCCGGGCGAGAAGGTCCCGGTCGATGGCCTGGTGCTCGAGGGCGCGAGCTCCATCGACGAGTCGATGGTTACCGGTGAATCGATCCCCGTTGAGAAGCACGCCGGCGATCGCGTCGTGGGTGCTACCGTGAACGGCACCGGATCGTTGCAGGTGCGCGCGGAGAAGGTCGGTGCCGAAACGCTGCTGGTACGCATCGTCGCGATGGTGGCCCAAGCTCAGCGCAGCCGCGCCCCCATCCAGAAGCTGGCGGACGTGGTTGCGGGTTACTTCGTTCCAATCGTCATCGGTATTGCGGTCACCACGTTCATCGTGTGGAGCCTTGTCGGCCCTGACCCGCGCATGGCGCACGCCCTGATCAACGCAGTCGCGGTGCTCATCATCGCTTGCCCCTGCGCTCTCGGTCTCGCGACCCCAATGTCCATCATGGTCGCGACGGGCAAAGGAGCAACCCTGGGCGTGCTGTTCCGCAATGCCGAGGCGATCGAAATCATGCGCAAGGTCGACACCCTGGTTGTGGACAAAACCGGCACGCTCACCGAGGGCAAGCCGAAGCTTGTGTCCGTGCTACCCGCCTCGGGCTTCAAAGAAGAGGCCCTGCTTCGCCTCGCCGCGACCCTCGAGCGGGGCAGCGAGCATCCTCTCGCTGCGGCCATCGTCAAGGGCAGCGAGGACCGTGGCGTGCAATTGGGAGATGTCTCGGCCTTCGAGAGCATCACCGGCAAGGGCGTGCGCGGCAGCGTGGACGGCCGTGCCGTGTCCCTCGGCAATCCCGCGTTGATGACCCAGCTCGGTATCGAACTTGGCGAGCTGGCCCAGCAGGCGGAGAGCCTGCGCACCGAAGGACAGACGGTCATGTTCGTCGCGGTCGATGGCAAGTCGGTCGGCCTGATCGGCGTGGCCGACCCGATCAAGGACAGCACCCCCGAGGCGATCCGCGCGCTCCATCTTGAGGGCATCCGCGTCGTGATGCTGACGGGTGATAGCCGGACCACGGCCCATGCGGTGGCCGGGAAGCTCGAGATCGACGACGTCATTGCCGAGGTTCTTCCCGACCAGAAGGTGGACGTCGTGAAGCGGCTGCAGAGCGAGGGCCGCTTCGTGGCGATGGCGGGCGACGGAATCAACGACGCGCCCGCGCTCGCCCAAGCGCAGGTTGGTATCGCGATGGGAACCGGGACCGACGTTGCGATGGAAAGCGCTGGGGTGACTCTGGTCAAGGGTGACCTGCGGGGCATCGTGCGCGCACGCCATCTCTCGCGCCAGACGATGCGCAACATCAAGCAGAACCTGTTCTTCGCATTCCTTTACAACACGGTGGGGATTCCAATCGCGGCGGGTGTGCTCTACCCGTTCTTCGGGCTGCTCCTGTCACCGGTCATCGCCGCCGCCGCGATGAGTTTCAGTTCGGTGTCCGTGATTGGCAACGCCCTACGTTTGCGGCGCGCGGATGTTTGACAGGACGAAAGTACGCAGCACGGCGTACGCGCGATGCGCAGGGTGCCGGAGAAGTCGAAGCCAAGCTAGTGCGGGCCGGGCCCGGATCGCATACCGCTGACGGTCGTTCAATGCTCGAATGTTGGCCTGACCCGTGCAAGATTGCACGTGTCTTATGGTCAGCCGCCGTCGCAGACTCGGTCTCATGCTGCTCCTGCCCCTGCTGCCGGCCGTGGCGTTTGCCTCGCCAGGTGCCGGGCACGGCGATCCGGTGGCCTCTGTCGTTCTGGCTCTGACCATTATCCTTGTCGCCGCCAGGCTGGGTGGAGAGCTGGCTGTGCGCGTGGGCCAGTCGGCGGTTCTTGGCGAGCTGGTTGTCGGCGTGCTGTTGGGAAATCTCACGCTGGTCGGGTACTCCGGCCTCGACTACCTGTTGACCGATTCGTCCATCGACATGTTGGCGCGCATCGGGGTGCTCGTGCTTCTCTTCGAGGTCGGCCTGGAATCGACGGTCGGGCAAATGTTGAAAGTGGGGCTTCCATCTTTGCTGGTGGCGACCCTGGGAGTCGTCACGCCGTTCGCCCTCGGCTGGGGTGTCGGCGCTTGGCTGCTCCCCGGGCACAGCGTCTACGTGCATGCCTTCCTGGGCGCCACCCTCTGCGCCACGAGCGTGGGTATCACCGCCCGCGTTCTGAAGGATCTGGACCGTCTGCAAACCCGAGAGGCGCGCATCATCCTTGGCGCTGCCGTGCTCGACGATGTGATGGGCCTCGTGGTCCTGGCGGTCGTCACAGGGATGATCGGCGCAGCGGATCGGGGGGGCTCTTTCTCCTCCGTGAGCGTGGCGATGATCATCCTCAAGGCAGCCGCCTTCCTAGTGGTCTCTCTCTTTCTCGGCGTGCGCCTGTCCCCGAGGCTGTTTCAACTCGCGTCCAGGTTGCATGCGCGCGGAGTGCTCTTGGCGCTCGGACTGGCCTTGTGCTTCCTGATGTCCTGGCTCGCCAACGTCGTGGGGCTGGCCCCCATTGTCGGCGCGTTTGCCGCTGGACTCGTCCTGGAGGACGTTCACTACCGCAGTTTCGTAGACCGGGGGGAGCATCCGCTGGAAGATCTCATCCATCCCATTTCAGGGTTT
>PMIX01000033.1 GCA_003158395.1 Myxococcales bacterium
TAACAACGTCTTCATAGGATGCGGAGCCAAGATCGTAGGTCCTGTGACGATCGGCGACGGGGCGCGCATCGGTGCGAATGCGGTGGTGGTGCGCGACGTGCCTGCCGATAGCACGGTGGTCGGCATTCCTGCAAAGCCGGTCGAGCGCAAGGCCGGCCAACCAGCAGCCACCAAGATCACACCGCCGGCCGAGTGAAGTTCGCTCTTTCACTTCAGAACTTGGCGGACACTGCGAGCCCCGCGAGCGCACGGCCACCCGGTTCGCCTATGGGTGGCAAGAGCAGAAACGTGACGCCGCCCAAGGAAACGGCTGCACCTCCGGCGACGAGGAGCCAGCCGGCCAAGGCGGTGTGGAATTGGGCAGACTTGCACGGGGCGGGCCAGCAGCCATATTGGCCGTCCCGCCAGAGCAGATAGGCGCCGGCGCCCACGGCCGCCAGGCCGACCAAGGTCGCGCCTACACCCAGCACCTTCTGCCACGCCGGGACAAGCGTCCAACGCGAAATGGACGACGCGTCCGAGACGTGCTTCGTCGTGAGCGCGTTGCTCATCACGGGCGGAGGTGAGAGGGAGGATTGCGGGAGGCCTGCCCCACCCGCTGCCTCGGCTGCCCAGGCGAAGCCCGGTGCGACGACAAGCTCGGCGCTCAGTATCGCGACCAGCGTGCAGACCGCGGCCAAACCCATCCCCGAGCGGGCTGGCGCCTGGGCGGTCCTGACGTTGGCCAATGAGCTTCCTCGCGTGGTCGGGCTGGGTCTACGGGACGTCTGACGTCGTCTTGTCGGTCTTCTCAGACTTCTCGCTCTTCCCGGCCTTGTCGGTCTTGTCGATCTTGTCGATCTTCGCAGTCTTGTCGGTCTTCTCGGTCTGCTCGCTCTTGTCGCCCTTGTCGGTCTTCTCAGCCTTTTCGCTCTTCTGGCTCTTCTCGCCCTTCTTGCCCTTCTTGCTGTCCTTGCCCTTCTTGTCTTTGGGCTGATCCTCGCCTTCGGCCGCGGCGCCCTCCGCGGTGGTTTGGTCCTCGGCGACAACCTCAGCTGCCGCACTTTCCTCGGCCGCCGCTTCTGCTTGGCGCTGCTTCTCTGCCTCCTCTTCCTGTCTCTTCTTCTCGGCCTCTTGTACGCGCTTGGTTTCCGCTTGAATCTCTCGGTCCAGCTCTTTCTCGCGTTTCTCAGAGCAGCCCTTGGGCTCGCACTCGCCCGGACACTCGCACTTGCCCTTCTTTGGACAAAGGCAAACCCCGACCGAATTACGGTAGCAGCCACACGCGTTGAGCTGGGGCGCTTCTGAGGTTGTCTTCGACCCCGCGATCGCATAGGGCGCAAGCCCTATCACCACCAACATTGGCAGCAATCGCTGCACGGTTCGCATGTTCTCTCTCCTCGTCTCGTTTCGTTTGGTAGGCCCGGCCCTCGTCCGGACAAAACGTAGTGTACACGTTCACCGGAGAACGGGGTGGCAGTTTGACATAGCGGCTTGTTCGTTCAGGAGAGTATCCTGATCTGTCATGCGGACTTCCCATCTTTTGCTGGCGACAGCCGCGATCGGCATCGCTGCCTGTCAAGCCCCAGGTTTGCGAATCGACTTCTGCGGAACAACCGGCAAGACGCGGCTGTGTTCGACGGCGTGCGGCGAAGGCCTGCAAACCTGCCGCAGCGGCGCCTGGCAGGGTTGCGAGGTCCCTCTCGTTGCGCGCTCGTGCCAGGGTGTGTGCGGGGCGGGGACTCAAGAATGCGTCGACGAGCAGTGGAAGGCATGCGTCATTCCCAGCACGCAGCTCCCGTGCACCAACAATTGCGGCGAAGGCACTCAGCTTTGCGAGAACGAGAAGAAAGGGGTCTGTGAGGTGGCGCCGGTCGTGGCTACATGCGCTAGCATCTGCGGGAGCGGTAGCCGGACCTGCGCAGACAATGCTTGGGGCGCGTGTGATGCGCCGCAGCCCAAGCAACCCAAGCTGGTCGCTACGGTGCGGGACTTCCACACCAGCTTTCCGGACATGGAACCGGCAGACCCGGCGAAATGGGTGGACGACCCGGGTATCGTAGCTACGGAGCTGGGGCCTGACGACAAGCCGGTCTACGCCCATACGGGGCCCACCCTAACCGTCAGCGGCCCGGCCAGCTTCGACCAATGGTACAGGGACGTGCCTGGCGTGAACCTCTCGACCACCATCGTTCTTCCCCTCTCGCCGTCTGCAACCAAGCAGGGTGTCTACGCCTACAACAACACATCCTTCTTCCCCATCGACAATCAGCTGTTCGGCAACGAAGGGGACCCGCACAACTACCACTTCACGGTCGAGGTCGCGACGCGCTTCCGCTACCAAGGTGGCGAGACCTTCACTTTTTCCGGTGACGACGACGTGTGGGTGTTCATCAACCGCAAGCTCGCGATCGATCTGGGCGGCATCCACTCGGCCGAGAGCCAGACCGTCGATCTCGACGCGCAAGCCGTCACGTTCGGCCTTGCCAAGGGCGAGATCTACCCGATGCACATCTTCTTCGCTGAGCGCCACGTGATCGGGTCCGACTTTGTCGTCGAGACCACGCTCTCGGAAATTGGGGTGTGCGACTAGAGGATCCGGTGGCCGGTGGCCAGTAGCCGGATCCAGTGTCCGGTTCCGGATTCGGGACCGGTACCGGTGCCGGTCCCGGCCCCGGTACTAGCCCAGCAGCCGCTGCAAGATCTCGTTCGCCGTCTTGGGGTCGGCCTTGCCGCCCATCTCCTTCATCACCTTGCCCACGAAGAAGCCGAGCAGCTTGCTCTGGCCGCCGCGAAAGCGCGCCACCTCGTCCGGGTGCGCCGCCACGACCTGCTTGCAGGTTTCTTCGATGAGGCCAACATCGGACACGACCGCCACTGATTCGCTGGCCACGATCTCGCCGGCTCGCCGCTGCTCCTGCCACATGCGGCCAAAAACGTCTTTGGC
>PMIX01000362.1 GCA_003158395.1 Myxococcales bacterium
CCAATTGAGCTATGGGCCCGAACGGGGATGCGATGAGTTTCCTTTCTCCGGTCCTGCGAACCGGGCGGCAAGTTGTAGCACGGGTCCGGGCCGGCGCAGGCTGGAAAAACGTGGCCAGTGCGGTGCGGCGTCTGGGGAGCTGTGTTCAAGGAACCTTGTGACTTCCCGACAGCATCCGATGTGCTAACTTCAAAGACCTCCTGGCTTGCGGAAGAAAATTGACATGGGCTCGATGCTGATTGACTGTCGAGGTCACAGCGCGGGGTTCTAGACGACGATGCCGAATCTTCCTGGAGAGATGCGTGAGATGAGGCGAGCAGTACGCATGAGGGTCCAGGTTCCAGCTCGCTACGTGAGCGAGAGCCTGACCATCGACGGGTTGGTCACGGATCTGAGCCCAGACGGTGTGTTCTTCTGCTCCGACTATCTGGATCCCACCGGCGAGCCGGTGGGTGTCTCGATTGATGTCCCGTGGCGGTCGCAGCCGCTGGAACTGCGCGGTGAAGTTCGCTGGGTGAGCGAGGCCGCGCGGACTGGCGGCATGGGCATTCGGCTCATGGATGTCAGCTTCGAGGACCGCATCGTGCTGTCGTCGCTGGGCTTGTCCTGGCAGGCCGAAGCAGGGCAGGGCGCCTCTGCACCTTGACATCCGGGCCCCGCAGGAGGGCGATCTCAACGTGGTCCGCTGGCAGTAGAATGGAGAGGGGACCAGAATGAAGACGCCAGTAGCCGTACAGATTGCCGGGCAACGCTTTGTGTTGCGAGGCGACGAAGACGAGAGCGCGATGCGTGAGATGGCTGCCTACGTGGACGGCCGCATGAAGGAGCTGCAGAAACAGACCCACACTGCAGATACCCAATCGCTCGCGGTCCTGTCGGCGCTGCAGATCACCGAAGAGCTGTTCAAGGTGCGTCGCACTCTCGCAGATCTGAAAAGGAAGATTCGGGATAGGAGTAGCTCGCTGCTTCATCTGGTCGAGAGCCGAGCGCGCGTCTAGCAGGCCGTTGATAGCCTAGCGCAGGCCTTCTTGCGGTATAGTGGGGCCACCCAGCAGACATGATCGTTCGCCGTGTGGCGGATGTCTTCATAGATGGACAGAACCGAAACCCCACTTTCCCGAGGCGATGGCCTCGTTCTTCACGTCCCTGCGACGCTAGGTCGTGGCGGGGCGACTCTGCGTTGGGCTGGGTGGCGTGGGCGGGAACGAGCCGTCGGTGTTGATGTGCCCGGCTGATCTCTGGTTGCGCGACGAGAAGCGGGCGCTCCGGCGCGTCATGGCCAGCCGGCGCGAAGAGCTGTCCGCAGACCAGCGTGGACCAATGGCCCAGGCGGCAACGGACCTTTTGCTCGACCTGCCTGAGGTGACCGGCGCCCGCGTCGTGGCGGCCTTCGTGTCCACCCGGGCCGAAATCGATACTTCGCGCGCCATCGAGGGGCTGCGGCGGCGTGGCGTCACCGTGGTGCTGCCACGCGTGAGCGCCGAGCTGCTGCCCCCCCGCCTGCGCTTTCACCGGGTTGAAGGCCCTTCGGAGCTGGTGTTTGGTATCTTCGGCCTGCTTGAGCCGGGGCCCGGTTGTCCCGAGGTGGCGCCGCACGACATTGACGTCTTCATGGTCCCAGGCCTGGCCTTCGACGCGCGTGGTGGCCGAGTCGGATACGGCGGGGGGTACTACGACGAGCTGATGGCCTACGTTCGCGCTCACCCGGACGGGCCGTCGGGCTTCTTCGTCGGGTTTGGCTACGATTTCCAGCTTGTGGAAAGCTGTCCCACGGGTGAGTGGGACGTGCCCATCGACTGCGTTGTCACGGACACGCGCGTGGTCCGGTGTGGCGCTGTTCCTGAGTAGAGGTAGCTGTGAACCCAGTCGTCATTATCGTCGGCATCCTGGTCGCCTTGCTCGCGGCGGGCATGGCCTTCTTCCTGGGACGGGCTTCCAAACCGGACGCCGTACCCGAGTCGGAAATGGAACGCCAGCGGGCCCTGGCTGCCGCGCACGCCGAGGCCGACGGCATCCGCAGGCAGGCTGCGTTGGAGGCCAAAGAGGCGGCGCAAAAAATACGGGCCGAAGTGGATGCTGAGCTGCGCGTACGTCGCCAGGAGGTCGACCGACAAGCGGCCGCGACCGGCGCCAAGCATGAGGCGTTGGAGCGGCGCGAACGCGACATCAAGGCCGAGAAAGAGAACCTGCACCGCAAAGAGCGGCAGCTGCAAGCGCGCGAGCAGGCGGCAGAGGCATCGGCGCGTGCCGGCGCGGCCCAGGTGGCCGAGGCGCGAGCGCGTTTGGAGAAGATCGCCGGGATGACCGAGGCCGAGGCCCGCAAAGCGCTGGAGGCCGGGGTGCGCGAATCCGCGCGGGCGGCAGCAGCGGCTGAAGTCAGGCGGATCGAGGACGAGACGCGCGAGCAGGCGCAGCAGAAGGCGCAGATGATCCTCGGTGCGGCGGTGCAACGCTACGCCAGTGAATACGTTGCCGAACGCACGGTTTCGGTCGTACCCCTGCCTTCCGACGACATGAAGGGACGCATCATCGGCCGCGAGGGGCGCAACATCCGGGCGCTGGAACAGGCTACCGGCATCGACCTCATCATCGACGACACGCCCGAGGCGGTGGTGATTTCCTGTTTCAATCCCGTGCGGCGCGAGATCGCGCGCCTGGCGCTCACCCGCCTCATCGCCGACGGTCGTATCCACCCGACCCGCATCGAAGAGATGGTCAAGAAAGCCACCGAGGAGGTCGAGCAAGAGTGCAAAGAGGCCGGTGACCAGGCGGCCTTTGATCTAGGCGTGGGCCGCTTGCACCCCGAGCTGGCGCGGCTGGTAGGCAAGTTGAAGTTTCGCGCAGGCAGCGGGCGGAACCTGCTTGCCCATTCGGTCGAGGTTGGCTTCCTGTCAGGCGTGATCGCGGGCGAGCTCGGCTATCCGGTCAAGACCGCGCGGCGTGCGGGCCTGCTGCACGACATCGGTTGTTGCGCAGAGCAGGAAATCGAGGGATCGCACGCGCAGGCAGGCGCGGTGCTGGCGCGCAAGTACGGTGAGCCGGCCAAGATCATCCATGCCATCGAGTGTCACCACGGCGAGGTTGCCGCAGATGACGTGCTCGACCATATCGTGGACGCCGCCAATGTTCTGGCCAACCAGAGGCCGGGCGCCAGGCGCGAGACCCTGGAAACGTATGTGCAGCGGCTGGCCGACCTGGAAAAGATCGCGAGCGGCTTCGACGGTGTCGAGCGCGCCTTCGCCATCCAGGCGGGACACGAGGTCCGCGTGCTGGTTGAGAACACCAAGGTCACCGACGATCAGGCGCGCAGCCTGTCCAAGGACATTGCGCGCAAGGTGGAGGCGCATCTGGCCTACCCGGGGCAGATTCGCGTGTCGGTCGTGCGCGAGACGCGGGCCGTCGACTACGCCAAGTAGGCGGGTGAAAACCCACGATTCTTGACGAGCTCGCCCAGGCGGCGAAGATCGGGCCAGCATGTGCAAGCCCATTTCTGCTGCCCTACTGGCCGCCCTGGTTGTCACGAGCTGCAATCGCGACGACCGGCCGATGACCCGGGCAGAGTTCTGTCAGAACCGCAGCGAGCGCGAATGCAGCAGCGTAGCGCCGGCGTGTCTTCTGCCCGAGGTCGACTGTCTGGCTGCGCGGCAGGCGGCGTGCGCAAGTCAGGGGCAAATCGAGGAGAGCGCACAGCGACCTTTCGATCCGGCAAACGCAGATGCGTGTCTGTCGCGGGTGAGCGCGGTTTTTGGCGTGCTCAGCCACAATCTCGCTATCGAAGCCAAAGACTATCGCAGCATCGACGAGGCGTGCGCGCGCGTGTTCCACGGCAACGCGGCGGCGAACGAGACCTGCGGCGTCGATGCCGACTGCAGCGGGACTCTGGTCTGCGACAAGGGGCGTTGCGGCACCTGGCGCCAGGTCGACCCAGGTGCGGGCTGCGCCAACATCGGCGAATCCTGCCCGCAGGGCTACTACTGCGGGAGTGGCTCGGGCGTGTGGATGTGCACGGCCCGGCCCGGTTTGGGTGCGATGTGCGACGCAGAGGTAGCCTGCATCGAGGATCTGCGCTGCGTCGGTGGAACCTGTGCGGATCGTCTGACCATCGGAATTGCCTGCCAGGATGACGGCGAGTGCGCGAGCGGCTTCTGCGAGCCCTTTGCTTCCAAGTGCGCCACCGACGTGCGTTTTGCTGAGGGGACGTCGGCTTGCCGGGCCTACCAGCCAGGCGGCGGCGTCGCCTTAGGGCAAGACGCTTCTATCGACTAACCTCCATACAAGCGGTCGAAGAACGCATGCATGTCTTCGAGCCTGGCGCCGATGAAGGCGCGGCCCACCTGCGCGGCCAGACGGGCCAGCGGCGGTCCTGATGTAGCCAGTCGTTCAAGCAGGTTCTTGGCCTGTTTCGCTTCCTCGCCGGCCTTGCCATTTCCCGTCTGCGAGGCCTGAATGACCAGCGCCTCAACCGCCACCAGGCGGCGCGCGCTGTCGGTTTCGCAGGACTCCAGGATCTCGGCCACCTCGGCTGGCCGGCGTTGGCGAGCCCAGGTCGTGCCCAGACCGCGGATGGCGGCCGCCCGCACGTCATGGGCTGGATCGTTGATGGCCTGTTCGAGAAATGGCCCCGCGGCCTTGGGATCGCGCTGGGCGACGCTAGCCAAAGCCTCCGCGGCCGCGGTCCGGACCGATTCGCCCCGCTGATGCAACACCCCAGCCAGCAGGGCCGCGGTGGCCTCGGGTGCCCCGGTGACGTCGCCGAGTGCGAGCGCGCCCGTCCGTCGGGTGGCAGCGTCGCTCGCACGCAGCATGGCCTCGAAGACCGGCAGGACACGCTCGGGGCCGGTTCCCGAGGCTGCTGCCAGCGCGCGCACGGCCTCAGCGCGCACCAGGCCCTGGCGGTCTTCGGTTCCAGCCTGCAAGATCTCCAATGCGGGCGGCTGCATGCCGGCCGCGGCCTTCATGGCCTCAAGCCGCAGGCCAGCGTCGCCATCCCGCATAGCCTGGCGGAGGATGCTGGTCAGGCCTGCGCGCTCAGCCACGCGCAGGGCGATCTGGCGCTCGTCGAGATCGCCTTGCAGGAAGAAGGCCGACAGCTTCTTGTCGAGCTCGGCGGAGTGGCTGCTGAGGGAGGATCCAGTCTTGGTATAGGCGATGAGCGCCTCGGCGGCCGCCACGCGGACGGTGCGCTCGGGATCCACGAGCAAGTTGATGAGTGGCCCGAACACGACCTCGTGGACCCTCCCGGCGAGCGCGCCCAGCGAGGCGGCGGCCGCTGCCCGCACGGTCGGCTCGTCCGAGGAGGTTAGTTCGATGGCCATGCGCGCGGCGCCCCTGGGATCACCCTCGGTCAGACTACCTAGACAAGAGGCAGCCTCGGTTCGCACCTCGCGGCTCGGATCGCGCGCGGCCAGGCGCAGGTAGGGCGAAGCGGCGGCGGGACTCTTGATGGCCACCCCACACAGGGCCCGTGCACAGGCGCTGCGGGTGCTGACGTCACCCTGCTTGAAAGCGCGCACCAGCGCTGGCAGCACGGCCGCGGACCGGGTCTTGCCGATCTCGCCCAGCGCCTCGACGATGAAGCGGCGCAGGCCTGGTCGTACGTTGGCAAGCGCATGTCCGAGCAGGTCGGCGATTGCCACCGGCTGGGCAACCGCCAGACGCAAGGCCGAATCAAGGGCCACCTTTTGCACCTCTGCGTTCGGGTCCAACAGCGCTCTCCGCACCAGCTCGGGGCCCTCGCGCCGCAAGTAGCCGAAGCCGCGCGCTGCCTCGGCGCGCACCTCGGGCGACGGATCGAAGAGGAATGCCTTGAGGGGTTTGGACGCGACATCAGGCTGCTTGATGGCCACCACACCCCAAAGCGCCGCGCCCGTAACACGTCCAGAGGGCGGGCCCTTGCTGGCGGTCACGGCTAGCTCGCCCACCTTCGAGGGATCGATGAGCCGGGCGTATAGAGGCAGGGCGGCCGTGCGCAGGCGCGGCGACGCGTCCGGCATCACGGCTTTCTCCAACATGGGCCGCAGATTGTTCGAGATTGCGTTGGTGCGGCGGAGAAAGGATAGGGCCGAGACCCGCGCCTCTTCGGGGGCACTTTCGTCGGACGCGATCCGTGCCAGAACGGCGGCGGCCTCGGCCGGGGCTCGCACGGCGATCTGGTCAAGCAATCCGATCGCGGTGCGCCGGGCCATTCCGTCGGTGCTCCACAGCGCCAGGCGCACAGCATCGGCCGCTGCTGCGGGCGAGCGCGCGGCCAGATCGAGGAGCGATGCCTCGGCCAGCCGCCGGAACGAAGCATCTTTGTCGGCGAGAGCCACCGAAAGAATGCTGGCCGTCGTGCCGGGATCGAGGTTGCGACACTCCTGCAGGACCGCGCTGCGCACAGCAAAGGACTGGTCGGCCAGGGCGGCGCGCAGAGTGGCGGCGTGAGCACCTTTGCCCTGGCGTCGATCAATGGCGGCTGCCACCTCCACGCCGTGCCGACGCACCTCAGGCGACGGGTCGTTGAGTGCGGCAGCTAGGATCTCGTCTTCGCCAGCGCCGCCCGTGCCCACCACGGCCAGGGCTTCCAGGGCGTCGCGGCGCAAGACGGGATCGGCAAAGGCTTGTTTCAGCGAAACCACACCGTTGGGCTCGCCGAGCAGGACCAGTGAAACCCCGCGCGGCACCGGCCCCAACCCATCGATAACCGCGCGCAGCCAGGAGGGGAGGCGGGGTGTCGGGTTCGCATCCAGGGCCCCTACAGCGCGTCCGTTCGCGATACGCGACGCCAGATCCGCGGCGACGCTGGTCGCGGCGAAGCCAGTGTCGGCAATCATCGAACCGCGGCGGGCCTGGGCCGGCGGAAGGTGCAAGAAGGACAGCGAGGGATGTCCCCGCCGCACGACCACCCGACTGCTCGGTTGGTCGCGTGCCGGATCGAAGGCCAGCGTGTACGTGGCGCGCGCTTCGAAGATGAAGGCGAGCAGCACGGCAACAAGCAGGGTTATCGCGGAGCCGATCTGCAGAGCGCCGCGCCGGATGCTGCGCCTGAGCGTGGTGGCCTCGTCGACTGCCAGATCACCGCCCAGATAGCGGCGCACCCTGCGGATCTCAGGCAGCGAGAGACGCTCGCCCGCCAGGATGCGGCGGCGCAAGGTGCGTCGGATGTCGTGCGCAGCGCCCACATCGGTGGCGGCGAAGTCCTCGATGCGGGGGATCAGACAGGGGTGCGCAGGAGCGTAGCGGTCGGCAGATCCAGAGAAGAACTTGCGCAGAATGCCTCGCGTGGTCAGGGGCGCCACGGCCTGTTCGACGGCAGCCTGGGGCAATCCGGCGCGAGCCGCGAGCTCGGCCACCGTGGAACTGGAGGGGCGGGCGGCCGCGAGCAGCACACGCAAGGCCGGGCGGCCGCCAGCGTCATGCAGCGCCCGCTGGAAGAAGCTATGTAACAGCATGGCCGCGCCCCCGCTGCGCTCGTAGCGGCGCAACGAGGTCAGCCGCAACTCGACTGCCATGCGGGCGACGATCTGCAGATCGACGGGCAGGCAGGGGCCGCTGCGGCACAGATCGCCGGCCATCAACGAAGCCAACCCGGCTTCGAAGAAGGTGCCGGTGCCGACCGCGGTCTGCTCCAAGACCTGGGTGGCGCGGTCTTGATTGAGACGCCCAAGCTCCATCCACGCCCCGGCCGTGGGTGTGAGGTTGCACGCGCGGTGGAGCAGGTCGAGGCGGTGGAAGGAGCCGGTGTCCACACAGAGGAGAATGCGCAGGCGGGGCCCGGCTCCCTCCGAGACCGTGGAAAGCAGCGCGGCCAGTTGGTCGAGGGCGGAAGGGTCGGCA
This sequence comes from Myxococcales bacterium, assembly GCA_003158395.1. Taxonomy (GTDB): domain Bacteria; phylum Myxococcota_A; class Polyangia; order Fen-1088; family Fen-1088; genus Fen-1137. The sequence continues at coordinate 7,816 of PMIX01000362.1, forward strand.
TCCGGGTCGTGGTTGGCGAGAATGGTCTCTAGGTGGTCGAGGATGAGTAATGTCCCGGCGTGCGAGCTGCGCGCGAGGTGTACCAGATAGTCGGCCGGGCCATCGCCGGGCGTGGGTGGCTCGCCGCGCACGCGCCCGGCGGCCTGCCAGAACTCCTGCTCGATGTCGTCGTAGGTGCCGAGATAAACCCCGGTGACGTCGTGCTTGGCCAGCGCGGGCAGGAGCCCGGCCCGCAACAAGGATGTCTTGCCTACGCCCGACTCGCCCGTCAGAGCAACCACCCGATCTCCCTCCCTGCACACCAGGCGGTCGAGGGTGGCGATGTCGTCCGCGCGGCCGAAAAACAGCGCGGCGCTGTTCTCATCATAGGGGAGAAGGCCCCGGAAGGGACCGGGAGACGGAATGTCGCCAGCCGACATGGAGGACAGAATAGCCGCACGGAGAGAGGAGGGAAGGGGAAACTAGCCGGGGTGGCCCAGGATTCTCCGACAAGCCGTGGCTACTCCTCGGTGCCGACCTCTGACTCGAGGATCACCGGCTCTTCGTCGTAGTCGCCGATCACGGTTTCGCGGCTTAGGGCGTCGGTAGCCGAGGGCGGGAAGAAGCCATCGACAAGGTCGGCTATCTCGTCGTGTGAGGTTCCGCGCTTCACGGTGGCGAGTGCGTAGATCATGTGGCCGTCGTCAATGATCGACAGGTAGCCCACGCGGCGGCCGTCCTCGATGGACCAGAGGTCCCAGGCCTCGGCGTTGCGCGTGCGCGTGGCGCGCGTGGCGTAGAAGGTGCGTGGGTCGTGCCGGGTGATCGGCGTGATCTTGGGGTCACGGGACATGGAGGCTGAAGGTAGCACATCGCAGGTTGACGGGCGTAAAGACATCTGGTAGTACGAAATCACTTTTCGTGCTACGGTCGTGTTCTGTCATTGAGAGGTCCCATGCGCCTGCAGAGACTGCCTTTTGCGTTCACCATCGTCCTCTCCTCGCTGCCGTGGGTGGGCTCGGCCCGTGCCCACGATTTCTGGCTGGAGTCGCAAGGCGGCACTTTTGTCGGTAGTGGGTCAGTTTGAAAAGATCAGCCACGCAAGCCAGGAAACGGCTCAACCGTCATTATATCGGGGAGGGTTTGCACCGTAAAAACCCGTCCATCGGTATCTCGGACGACTGGCCCAAGTGCGTCTTGAGTCCGGCGCCAGCCCAGCCCAGCTAGCACAGCGAACACGGGAATTCCACCCAGGCGCATCGCCTCGGCGCGGAGTGTCGCGAAACGCGCGGCCTTGTCGCGGGCTGTTCCGCCGTCGTTAACCTGTTTGCATTCCAGGATGGCTTTGATCTGCTCTCGTTCATCGTGAACGACGAAGTCTGGCGCTGGTTTGACGGTCAAGCCGAATCTCCGAGAGATTTCTTCTTGGGGGTGAGGGCCTGTCCTCACGAAACGGATCCCCTCGGCGACGAAAAGCTCCTCAACCGCATCTTCGAGAAGATCGCCGCGTTTGCTTGAAGTGGCGTCGAGGAGCTGTCGGAAGGCGCCCCCGTAGTGGCGTTGATGAAGGAACACTGGAAACGGGACGCCATGGTCCGCGTATTCTCGCACCGTGTCCCATCCGGCGACAGTGTCTGGCTTGTCGATCTTACTCCGCACCGAGCCACCTTGGGCAGGGAACAGAACGCCTCGCATGGCCCGATCCACAACTTTGGCGGCGATTTCGGCATTTGTCAGAGGGCGTCTCAGTTCGCCGGCAACGATGCCTTCAGAGGCGTCGAATTCATTCTTGGTGAAGCCGAGAAGCAGCCGGAAAATCTGCAACGTGCCCGGTTCGGTATCTATGGCATGCGCGAGCGTGGCCACGTCGACATTCACAAAGCCATTGGTCATGGCGTGCGCACGTTCGTAGGCATGCTCGATCTGCGGAAGCTCGTAGTCCTCTCGCCAGTGGACATACGCGAAATCGGGCGCCAGGTTCGGCACGTATACCAACTCGGCGACGGCCGCGTAGATTTTCTGGTGCATGGCCTTGCCGAAGGCTTCGGGGATCTTCCGAATCAAGCTCACGCGCGCGTTCCACGACGGGGCAGCGGCGATCCGCTTGACCATATCCTCGATCTTCTCGGCGGGAGACACGTCCTATCGTCCCGAAGCAATTCGAGAAGGCAGCACAGCGGCATACTTGGGATCGATCTCCGTCACCAACCAGCGCCGGCCGAGTTTTTCCGCCGCAAGAGCGGTGGTGCCAGTGCCTCCGAATGGATCTAGGACGAGTTGATCGGGCATCGTCAGGAGCCTAATGAAGAAGCTGGGAAGCTCCAAGGGGAATCTGGCCGGGTGCTTCACAGGGTTGGGGCTGAACTCCGGCTCGAAGTGAAGCAGAGTCGACGGTCGGACCATGTCGGGGCCGGCCTGGACGCGACGGCGCCCCTGTCCAGACGGCGCGTTGACCCTGACGTAGTTGTGGGCTAGCCGTTTGCGCCGTTCACGATCCTTGGCGTCCCATCGGGCCGGAGAAAGGCAGTTCTCAGGAAAAAATTGCCAGTCAGGCCCCTTGGAAAACTGGAAGCAGTATTCGACGGCATCCTTCAAATAACGCTTGAAGCGTCCAGGCGGTGGTGATGGCTTGCCCCAGATGAAATCTTCGCAGAACAGAAAGCCCTGCTCGCGCAGCCAGAAGATCATCTCGTATTGGAGGACGCCACGCTCGTCACCATGGCGTTTTGATCGGTAGTTGAGCACGAAGCTGCCACGTGGCTTGAGCACGCGGAAGATCTGTTCCGTCACCTGCATAAAGAATCCGTGGTACCAATCGCGCTCGTATTTCTCACCGTTCCCGTACTTCGGCTGGCCGTCATAGGGCGGCGACGTCACAACAAGGTCAATACTGTCGTCAGGCAGAGCGCGTAGGACATTCAGGCAATCCCCCACGACCATCTCGCCGAGGGAAGTTCTGAAAACTGAATGGCCCACGCGAATCCTTGTGGTCTTGCAGGCGACAGGACCAGCGTGGCGGATGAAGGATGTCGCAGAGGTCATTGGAGGAGTTGTCATCACTCTACATCTTTCCCACCGCCCTGGACGGTGAAACGGAGGGGGCTAGCCGAGCAGATCGACAACATCGCCGATTTCCCAAACGTGGTCCGTCACGCCCGCCACCATGGCGGGAGTCACCCGCAGCGTCTGGTGAATCCGGCAGAAGTTGTAGTGCATGAAGTGCAGGGCGACGGCGGCGCAGTGGTTCTCGACCTTCTTCGAGAAGGCGTTGGTCAGGCGGGTAAACCGGCGCATCGACATCCGCATGGTCAGGTTCTGGCGCTCGACGAAGCTGGTTGAGATGTGCGCGGGGTCCGGATTGCCAGTGACCGGGACCTTCTTCGCGCCGGTGCAGACGGCCGGGCTGTAGCGGCGGTTTCTGGTCGCTCACCCCCGACGGAGAGAAGAACCTGCCCCGCAACCAGGTCCCTGACGCCGTCAAGTCGTGGCGTTCGCAGCAGTTCGCCAAGTGGGTGGACGTCCATTCGCCCCTGGCTGGCCGTCACCGATCCGGTCTGGCTTGCGGCGCTGCTGGGCGCCACGGCCCTCGTGTTCTGGAAGCAGGCCCCGCGCGCGGCCCGCCGGACCGCCATTTCCGCGATTCCCCTCACGCTGTTTCTCATCCTCGCGTCCTGGGGCTGGGTGCGCTTCGTGGCCCATCAGACCCCCGACCTGCGCGCCTACGCCGCCCTGGCCCTGCGCACGACTTTGATCGCTTTCGCCTCGTTCGCGGTCCTCGCGCGTGTCGACCTGCTGGCCGCGCTGGCACCTTGGCCCACGCTCACCCGCTTACTCGTCATCATCCTGGGCCAGGTGCATGCCCTGCGCCTGCTGGTCACCGAGTCGCTGCTCGGGCTGCGCAGTCGCCTGCCACGCAAGCCGCGCGCCCTCGACGCCGTTCGCAGCGCCGGCGGCGTCACGGCTACGCTGCTCACCCTGGCCGGCAGGAATGCACGTGACATTTCGGACGCCATGCGCTCGCGTGGGTTCTAGAGCATGCCGTTTTCGCTCGATCAGGTTTCCCTGGACCTGGGGCCGCGCCCCCTGTTGCGCGACCTGTCCCTGCACATCGCACCCGGCGAGCGCGTGGTCGCTGGGGGTCAACGGCTGTGGCAAGACCACGCTGCTCAAGCTGCTTGACGGACTGCTGTGGGCCGACGCGCCGTCAACCCGGCCGCCCAAACAGCTAGGAATCCACGAGAGGCGGTACTACCGCCAAGGTGCGGGCAGAATCGGCGGCCGTTCCATGGCTCGGCGGGTGCGCTGCAGTTCGATTTCGCTGATCAGCACGGCGGGCGCGGCGGTCGACACCGGCACGTAGCCTGATTCGGCGCCACAGAAGCCGTTGAACACCCCAGTGGTGTCCGAGGTGGCGAGGATGCGATTGAGCGAGCCGATGGGCGTGCCCAC